>DATING010001186.1:0-4316 GCA_035474555.1 Longimicrobium sp.
CGGCATGAGCGCGGAGCGGCAGGAGTTCGAGAGCGCCCGCGGCGGCGTTCCCCTGGACGAGCCCGAGGTGGCGGAGCGCGGCACGCCCGTCGTGGACCACGCCGAATCGCACGCCGGCGAGCCGGTGGACGAGCGGATAAAGCTGTACGGCGACCGCGAGGAAAAGGCGAAGCCGCTGAACGTCCTCGGTACGCGCCAGCGCAAGACGGACGGGCTGGAGAAGAGCACCGGCCGCGCGCGCTACACGGACGACATGACGCTGCCGGGGATGCTGCACGCCAAGATCCTGCGCTCCCCGCATCCGCACGCCCGTGGGCGTGGCGCACCCGCTGCAGGACGCGTTCGACGTGTGCGGCGCGGCGCAGTGCGGGTTCTGCACGCCGGGAATCCTGATGAGCGCGGCGGCGCTGCTGGAGGAGAACACCGCCCCCACGCGCGACGAGATCAAGGACGCGCTGAGCGGCAACCTGTGCCGCTGCACCGGCTACACCAAGATCCTGGACGCGGTGGAGATGGCGGCGGCCACGCTGCGCGGCGAGGAGGTGCCGGCATGAGCGCGGAGCGGCAGGAGTTCGAGAGCGCCCGCGGCGGCGTTCCCCTGGACGAGCCGGAGGTCGCGGAGCGCGGCACCCCCGTGGTGGACCACGCCCAGTCGCACGCCGGCGAGCCCGTGAAGCTCTACGGCGACCGCGAGGAGAAGGCCAAGCCGCTGAACGTGCTGGGCAAGCGCCAGCGCAAGACGGACGGGCTGGAGAAGTCAACCGGCCGCGCGCGCTACACGGACGACCTCGTCCTCCCGGGGATGCTGCACGGCAAGATCCTGCGCTCCCCCCATCCGCATGCCCGCATCGTCGCCATCGACGCGTCCGAGGCGCTGGCCCTGCCCGGCGTGGCGGCCGTCGTCACGGGCGCGGAGATGCCCATCCCCTTCGGCATCATCGTCTGGACGCCGGACGAGAACGCGCTGGCCACGGACAAGGCGCGCTACATCGGCGACGCGGTGGCGGCCGTGGCGGCGACGGACGAGGACACGGCCAACCGCGCCCTGGAGCTCATCCGCGTCGAGTACGAGGTGCTGGAGGCCATCCTGGACCCGCACGAGGCCGCGCGGCGCACCGACGTGCAGATCCACGAGGCCAAGAAGGCCGGGCAGAACGGCAACATCTCCAAGATCGTCAAGCTGGACTTCGGCGAGGTGGAGCAGGGGCTGGCCGAGTCGGACGTGGTCATCGAGGGAGAGTACTTCTTCGAGGGGACCACGCACGTGCCCATCGAGCCGCACTGTGCCATCGGCCAGTGGGAGGCGGGGGGGGCGCCGGGCGGACGGCTGACGGTGTGGTCCAGCACGCAGGTGCCGCACTACCTGCACCGCGAGCTGGCCAAGGTGCTGGAGCTGGACCCCGCCAAGGTGCGCGTCATCCAGCCCCACGTGGGCGGCGGCTTCGGCGGCAAGAGCGAGCCGTTCGACCTGGAGTTCTGCGTCGCCAAGCTGGCGATGAAGACGGGGCGCCCCGTCAAGATCCTCTACACGCGCGAAGAGGTGTTCTACGCCCACCGCGGGCGCCACCCGTTCCACATGCACTACCGCGTGGGGGCTACGGCGGACGGCAAGCTCAAGGCGGTGGATGCAAAGACGCTGCTGGACGGCGGCTCGTACTCGTCCTTCGGCCTGGTGACCACGTATTACAGCGGGCAGCTGCTGGCGGCGCCGTACGAGATCCCGGCGTACCGCTTCAACTCCACGCGCGTGTTCACCAACAAGCCGGCGTGCGGCCCCAAGCGCGGGCACGGGAGCGTGCAGCCGCGCTTCGCCTTCGAGGTCACGCTCGACAAGCTGGCGGAGCGCATCGGCATCGACCCCATCGAGCTGCGGCGCCGCAACTTCATGGGCAGCTTCCGCCGCACGGTCAACGAGCTGCGGGTCACGAGCAACGGCTTCATGGAGTGCTTGGACGCCGTGGAGGCCGCCAGCGGGTGGCGGGAGCGCCGCGGCACGCTGGGCTACGGGCGCGGGCTGGGCGTGGCCGGCTCGTGCTACATCAGCGGGACCAACTATCCCATCTACCCCAACCGGATGCCGCAGTCCGCCGTGCAGCTGCAGGTGGACCGATCCGGGCGCGTGGCCGTGTTCAGCGGCGCGTCGGACATCGGGCAGGGATCCACGTCGCTCGTGGCGTACATCGTCTGCGAGGAGCTGGGGGTGCCGCTGGACTACGTGCGCGTGCTCCCGTCCGACACCGACTTCACGCCGGTGGACCTGGGCAGCTACTCGTCGCGGGTGACGTTCATGCTGGGCAACGCCTGCGTGGATGCCGCGCGCAAGCTCAAGGCGCTGGTGCAGGATGCGGTCGGCGCGGAGTGGGGGATCCCACCGGGGCGCGTGCTGTTGGCCGGGGGCCGGGCCATGGACGGGCAGGATACGGGGCGGTCGATGCCCATCGTGGAGGCGTTCAACCTGGCGGAGGCGAAGCACGGCACGCTTGGCTCCGTCGGCAGCTACAACACCCCGAACGACGTGCACGGCGAGTACCGGGGCGGCACCATCGGCGCCAGCCCGGCGTACTCGTTCACGGCGCACGTGGCCGAGGTGGAGGTGGATGCCGAAACGGGGTTCGTGGAGGTGAAGAACATCTGGGTGGCGCACGACTGCGGCCGCGCGCTCAACCCCATGATCGTGGAAGGGCAGATGGAGGGCTCGGCGTACATGGGGTTCGCCGAGGCGCTCATGGAGCAGCACATCTTCAAGGACGCGGACCACGGGCGGGCGGGGCTGCACAACGCGCCGTCGCTGCTGGACTACCGCATCCCCACGTCGCTGGATACGCCGGAGCTGCGCTCGCTGATCATCGAGAGCATCGACCCCGAGGGCCCATATGGCGCCAAGGAAGCGGGCGAGGGGCCGCTGCACCCGTCCATCCCCGCCATCGCCAACGCCATCTACGACGCGGTGGGGGTGCGGATGGATTCGCTCCCGTTCTCTCCCCCGCGCGTCTGGCGGGCCTTGCAGGACCACGCCGCGCGGCAGCACGAGCCGGAGCGCATCGCGGCGGACTGAGGGAGGGTGTTGTTCGGGGGGTGGCCGTGAACGGTCGCCCCCTTTTCCGTCCGTGTCTACGTCGTTTACCTTTGGGGCTGGCGTCCAGGGTCGCCGCCCACTGACACCTCACGCCGACACCACACCGGAGGCTGTATGAACATCGCACCCCTGGGTCGTGAGGCGACGCTTGAGGACCTGTTCGCGGTTGAAGGCAAGGCGGAGCTCGTGGACGGGAGGCTCATCCTCATGAGCCCGTCCAGCGACGCGCACAACCTGGCGGCAAGGAACATCACCTACCGCCTCACGCAACACGAGTGGGAGCACGGGGGCGGGCGCGCCTTCGTGGACGGAATCGGATTCGTCGCCTCCACCCGGCGCAGCTTTTCACCGGACGCAGCCTGGTACGTCGGGCCGGAGTTCGGCGGGAGGGTGGTTCAGGGAGTCCCAGTCCTGGCCGTCGAGGTCCGCAGTCCCGAGGACTACGGACCCGCCGCGGAACGCCGCATGGCTGCAAAGCGGGCCGACTACTTCGCCGAAGGCACGCAAGTCGTCTGGGACGTGGACGTTCTGCGCGAGGGGTGGATCCGCTCGTACCGCGCGCGCGAGCCGGATCATCCGTCCGTTTTTCGTCGCGGCGAGATTGCGGACGCGGAGCCGGCGGTCCCTGGATGGCGGTTCCGGGTCGACAACCTGTTCAAGACCGGCAAGCAGGATGGCTTCCGTGCTGACCCTCTTTGAGGAGCTTCAGGGGGTGGCCGTGAACGGTCGCGCCCTTTTCCGTCTGTGTCCAACTCGTTTCCCATTGTCGCTGGCATCCAGGGTCGCCGCCCACTGACACCTCACGCCGACACCACACCGGAGGATGTATGACCATCGCACCCCTGGGCCGTGAGGCGACGCTTGAGGATTTCTGGAACGTCGAAGAGCGGGCAGAATTCATCGACGGGGAGATCATCCCCGTGACGCCCGGACATCGGCCGACGCGCTCGTCCGCGCGGATCTGGCGTAGCCTGGACGACTACGAGGCATCGCACAGCGCTGGGTTCGCCGTGAGCGAGGGTACGCTCTACGTGCTGCGAACGCCGCGCACACAGATCCTGAGCCCTGATGCATCCTGGTGGAATGGGGACTCGGTTCAACCGGGGCCCATTGAAGGGGTGCCTGTCTTCGCCGCAGAGGTCCGCAGCCTCAGCGACTATGGACCGGCCGCGGAGCGTACCATGGCACGCAAACGGGCGCACTATTTCGCTGGTGGCACGCAGGTCGTATGGGACGTGGA
>DATING010001187.1:0-2662 GCA_035474555.1 Longimicrobium sp.
AAGGCCTGCTTCCGCTGCCCGGCCATCATGACCGACTGCTACGCGCCCAGCGAAGGCCAGCGCTTGGCCGCCGATCCCAAGACGCCCGTTCCCGTCGCCGCGACGGTCGCGGCGTAGGGAGGCCAAAGCCACACGCGGTGCCCGGGAACGACGGCGGTTCCCGGGCACCGCCGCCCCTGCCCCACCGGGGCCGCAGGGGCTCCTGGACGGGCCCGGGACAAACCCGGGCCCGCACCGGCCGCCGCGGCGCACGGCCGGGCGCGGCCGGACACGGTTCCTTTCCCTGACTGGAGCACATCGATGGCAGACTTCACCCCCTCGTCCATCCCGCTGGGCAGCCTGGCCAGTGCGGCCGCCGCCAGCGCCGACCTGGCGCAGCAGGAGCAGCAGCTGTACGGCATCGCCCCGAACGATCCGGGCACGACCACCGGCATCATCGCACAAGAGCCGGACTGGAGCTGAGCCGCACGGAACGCAGCCGACGTACCCTCCTGCCCCGGCGCGCGGCCGGGGCAGGAGGGTCTTCGCCATTTGCACGGCGGGCGGCACGGACGCCGGCCCGCCACCCTCACCGGCCGCTGCACTCCATCAAGGCCCAGCGCCTCGCCACCGATCCCCGCACGCCCCGTCCCGTCCCTGCGACGGCGCGGTCCGGCCGGCGGATCGCGGCGAGCCTGCTTCTCCCGATGCCTTTGAACGGAGTCGTTCCCGGGCGTCGTTCCCAACCGCCGGGCACATCCGCCCGGCGGAGCCCGTACGTTCCCCGTCCCCCACACCCGGAGCACTCGCATGGCAGAGTACACCCCCACCACCATCCCGCTGGGCAGCCTGGCCGAGGCGGCCGCCGCCAGCGCCGAGATGTCGCAGCTGGAAGGCTGGGCCAATCCCGACGAGCCCGGCACCCTGACCGGCGCCATCATGATGCCCACCTTCCCGTAAGCACGGGCGGGCACGCGCAGGCATCCGGTGCCCGGGAACGACGTGTTCCCGGGCACCGTTTGCGTTCAGCACCGTTCCGTACGGCAGGCTGCTTGCGAATCGCCGCCGGCATGAGACTCAGGCTCGTGCACGCGTGGACGTCGCTGCGGTCCACGTACTGGTTCATCCCCGCCATCATGGCCGTGGCCGCGGGGGTGCTGGCCATCGCGTCGGTGCAGGCGGACCGCTACCTGGCCGGGGCGTTCGTGGAGCGGCTGGGCTGGATCTATTCCGGCGGGCCGGAGGGCGCGCGCGCCGTGCTGAGCGTGGTGGCGGGGTCGGTGATGAGCACGGCGGGCGTCACCTTCTCCATCACCATCACCGCGCTGGCGCTGGCGTCGTCGCAGCTGGGGCCCCGGCTGCTGCACACCTTCATGCGCGACACGGGCAACCAGGTGGTGCTGGGCACCTTTATCGCCACCTTCGTGTTCTGCCTGCTCGTGCTGCGCACCATCCGCGGCGCGGACGAGGGCGCCGTCTTCGTCCCCACCCTGTCCGTCACGGCGGGGGTGGGGCTGGGGCTGGTCAGCCTGGGCGTGCTCATCTACTTCATCCACCACGTGGCGGTGAGCATCCAGGCTCCCAACGTGGTCGCGGACGTGGGGCGCGAGCTCGCGAAGCAGGTGGAGCGCGCCTTTCCCGCGGTCGACGGCGCCGATCACGCGCCGGAGCCGGTCGTGCTGCCGGCGGACTTCGAGGCGCGCGCCGCGGCGGTGGACAGCCACGCGGACGGCTACGTGCAGGCGCTGGACGAGGGCGCGCTGGTCCGGATCGCCGAGCGCACGGGGATGCTGCTGCGGGTGGAGGCGCGTCCCGGGCAGTTCGTGGCGGAGGGTTCGGCGCTGGTGCGCGCCTGGCCGCCGGAGTCCATGGATGCGGACGTCGAGCGGGCCATCCGCAGGCACTTCGTCCTGGGCACGCAGCGAACGTCGGAGCAGGACGTGGAGTTCGCCGTGGACCAGCTGGTGGAGGTGGCCGTGCGCGCCATGTCGCCCGCCATCAACGACCCGTTCACGGCCGTTGCCTGCCTGGACTGGCTCCAGGCCGGGCTGTGCCGCGCCGCCCGCGGCCGCACGCCGCGCCCGTACCGTACGTCGGTGGACGGGCGCGTGTGCCTGGTGTACCGGGCCGGCTACACCTTCACGGGGCTCATCGACGCGGCCTTCAACCAGGTCCGCCAGTCCAGCGCCCGCAGCCCCGCAGTCATGCTGCGGCTGCTGGAGACCATCGAGGACGTGGTTCGCTGCACGGGCGGCGAGCGCGACGAGGTGGAGACGCTGCTGCGGCACGCGCGGATGTCGCATCGCGCCGCGGTGGAGAGCGGCGTGGACCCCGCCGACCGCGCGGACCTGGACGAGCGCTTTCGCCAGGTGCTGCGCACGTGCGGCGCCCCCGTTCCCCCCGAGTTGCAGGCGTGACATCCGGCCTTTGGATGGACGGATTCCATGCCTCCGGAGATGCGTGTCACTCCCGATCCGCCGTCGCCCTGCCGTTCACATCCCCGCCCTGACGTCATCCCAGGCGGCCGAACCCGCCATCGCGGCGTCACCCGGAATCCCGGCGCCGGCAAAGTCTTACGGATCGCGATCGGGTGGATGATGTGCCACGACAGCCATCCGCCTCGGTCGCCGACATCCTGTCTGTTGTGCCTTTTCGAGAAAACGCGGATAGCCGTCCCCTCGCC
>DATING010001188.1:0-2815 GCA_035474555.1 Longimicrobium sp.
CCCGCGAGGGGTACGGGAGACAGGCATGGGACAGGGTCGAAACGTCAGCCGGCAATCGTTGTTCGCCATGGGGTGTCTGCTGGGACTCCTCGTGGGGTGTACGCAGAATCCTACCCCTCCTCCCGTTCGGGTGGGGGATCAGAATCCCATCCAGGATCCGGACGCGGGCACGCCCATCCTGGTCGACGGAGGGGTGAAGCCTCCGTCGGGTCCGGGAGACGCGGGCACGCCCGAGCCCCATGACGCCCAGCGCATCCGCAAGGAGAACGCGCGTCCGGGGACGAGTGCGTGGCGCATCACCAAGGGCGCCAACCAGAACGAGATCGAGGGCTACGCGCTCGAGTCCACGGTGACGCCGGGACAGCGGGTGTCCATCGCGGTGTCGGTGAAGGACGGGCCGCGCAAGTTCTCCTGGGAGGTGTACCGGCTGGGTTACTACGGCGGGCTGGGAGGCCGGGAGGTGGTGCGCGGAGGTCCGCTGCAGGCGGTGCCCCAGGGCGCGTGCGCGCCGCAGCGGCCCACGGGGCTGGTGAGCTGCACCTGGAAGCCGACGCTGGAGATTGAAACGGACGCGAAGTGGGTGCCGGGCGTGTACCTGGTGAAGCTGGTGCGCGAGGACAACCTGCAGCGCTACGTGCCGTTCTTCGTGAGGGATCCGCGGCCGGGCGCCGAGGTGATGGTGATCATCCCCACGCAGACCTGGCAGGCGTACAACGCCTGGGGTGGCACCAGCCTCTACGACGACAAGTACAGCATCACGGGGGTGGGGCGTGCCTTCCAGGCCTCGTTCGATCGGCCCTACTACCGTGGCCAGGGCTCGGGCCACCTCATGGACGATGAGCAGGGGCTCATCCTGTGGCTGGAGGCGCAGGGGCTGGACGTGGCGTACGTCACCGACGAGGAGATGGATCGCAGCGGAGAGATCATCGATCAGGCCAAGGTGTTCATCATGTCGGGGCACGATGAGTATTGGACGCGCACGCAGCGCGACCGGGCCGACAAGGCGCAGGCCGAGGGCCGCTCGCTCATCAACCTCGGGGCGAACCAGGCCTACTGGCAGGTGCGGCTCGAGCCGTCGGCGGATGGCCGGCCGCGCCGGATCGTCACCTGCTACAAGGGCGACAAGCGCGACACGGTGAGCCTGAAGAGCCCGGACTGGACGGGGAAGTTCCGCGACCTGACGCCCAAGCGTCCGGAGAACGAGCTGCTGGGCGTGATGTTCTCGGCGCGCTGGCACCAGTTCGCCCACCCCACGGTCATCACCCAGGAGGACCACTGGGCCCTGGCGGGCACGGGGTTCAAGAACGGCGACATCATCTGGCGCGCCAACGGCTACGAGCAGGATCAGCTGGTGGAGAATGGCAGGTCGCCCGGCAACGTGGCGGTGCTGGCCGAGTCCCCCGCGCTGTCGCTGCAGGGCGCCTTCGGCTTCGGGCAGATGGTGGTGTTCCGCAAGGGCAAGGCGTGGGTGTTCTCCGCGGGCGGCATCGACTTCGTGCACGTGCTGGGCAACAGCGACTCGGGCAACCCGCGCGCGGCGCGCATCGTGGCCAACGTGCTCTACAAGGCCCTGGGCCGGGTGGTGCCGGACAGCCTGGTGACCATCACGCCCAAGCCCCTGTCGCCGCCGAGGATTACCGCGCCCGCCACGGTGCGCACGGTGGCGGGACTCGCCGGCAAGCGGGGAGACCAGGATGGTCCTCCGGGCCGGGGTCTGCTGGCCGCGCCGGTGGCGGTGGCGGTGCTGCCCGGGGGCGGCTGGGCGGTGGCGGACGCGCTGGCCAACAAGGTGAAGCGCGTGTCGCCGGATGGCTCCGTGTCCACGCTCTCGCACGTGCGGCTCAATGGCCCGCTGGGAATCGCCGCGGACGCGCAGGGCAACGTGTACGTGTCCGACTCGGACAACTACTGCATCCGCCGCATCACCCCGGACGGCACGACGACGGTGTTCGCCGGAGCGGAGATGCAGCCGGGCGGCATGGACGGCAGCGCCCAGCAGGCGCGCTTCAACCAGCCCGCGGGGCTCTTCGTCACGCCGGCGCAGGAGCTGCTGGTGGCGGACCTGGGCAATGGCGTCATCCGCCGCATCGATCTGCTCGCGCCGGGCAACCCCGTGTCCACGCTCCCGGCGAACCTGTGGATGTACCGGCCCTCGGCGGTGGCGCAGGGTCCGGACGGCACGGTGTACGTGGTGGAGACGGGGATGATGCGCGTGCTCAAGCTGTCCAACGGCACGGTGAGCGTGCTGGCCGGCGCGCCTCCGGGCGGCTTCGCGGACGCGAGCGGTGAGGACGCGCGCATGCTGCCCTACGTGGGCATCGCGGTGATGCCGGACGGCGGCGTGGCGTTCTCGGATCCGGGCAACTACCGGGTGCGGCGCATCTCCCCCTCGGGCGAGGTGACGACGCTCGCGGGCTCGGGACGCTTCGGCGCGCGGGATGGCCGGGGCGCGGACGCGGACTTCGTGGTGCCCGGTGGGCTCGCCGTGGGCACGGATGGGACGCTGTACGTGGCGGACTCGGGCAACGCGCTGCTGCGCGCCATCACCCCGTGAGTCCGTGAGGTCCGCGAGCCCTCGTCTCCCGCGTGGCGGGGGGCGGGGGCTCGCGCCGTTTCAACGGCCCGTGCCGCGCGAGCCCGTCGGAGGCGGGCCCGGGCGCATGTCGGCCTCCTGGATGAGCCGGCGCCGATCGGGGGTGTCCTTGGGCATCTCCACGAAGGTGCACATCTCGCACAGCCGGCTGTAGATGCGCTCGCCCACGCGCTCGCGCAGCAGCTCCTGCTCGCGCAGGGCGCTCTTGGCGTCCTCGGCGGG
>DATING010001189.1:0-6196 GCA_035474555.1 Longimicrobium sp.
CGTACTTGCTCTTGGCGCTCGTGACGTTGCGCATCTCGATGGTGCGGACGACGGGCGCAAAGGGGCCGTTCTGCCCTTCCTCGTAGAAGAGGTCCACGGAAAGCACCGCATCCGCCACCTGCCCCACGCGGACGTTGCGGACGTAGACGTGCTCCAGGATGCCGCCGCGGAGCGCGTTGTTCTTGAAGCGCAGCGCGCGATCCAGGTTGGGCGAATCCATCTCGCAGTCTTCCACGAACACGTGGCGCACGTGGCCGCTGATCTCGCTGCCCAGCGTGACGCCGCCGTGCCCCTCCTTCATCCGGCACCCGCGCACGATAATGTTCTCACTCGGAACATTAATGCGACGCCCATCCGCGTTGCGCCCCGACTTGATGGCGATGCAGTCGTCGCCCGTATCGAAGACGCAGTTCTCGATGAGCACGTCGCGGCACGACTCGGGGTTGCAGCCGTCGTTGTTGGGTCCGTGCGTCATGATCTGCACCCCGCGCACGGTCACGTTGGTGCACAGCACGGGGTTGATCTCCCACATGGGCGAGCGCAGCAGGGTCACGCCCTCGATGAGCACGTTGCGGCAGCGGTACGGCTGGATGAACTGCGGCCGCAGGTACGAGCCCTCCGTGAACACGCGCTCGCCGACCGGAACGCCGGCCTCCACCATCTGCCCCAGCCGGTCGCGGGCGGCCTTCTGTGTGGGGCCGTTCGCCCACTCCGGATGCGTTTTCCAGGCGCCCTTCCACGGCCACCAGTGCGTCTCGTCGCCCTGGCCGTCCAGCGTGCCCTCGCCGGTGACGGCGACGTTTTCCTGCTCGAAGGCGTAGATGAACGGCGAGTAGCCCATCATCTCCATCCCCTCCCAGCGGGTAAAGACGGCGGGCAGATAGGCGGCCGGGTCCTGGCTGAAGGCGACCGTGGCGCCGCGCTGCACGTGCAGGTTCACGTTGCTGCGCAGGTGGATGGGCCCCGTGAGCCAGCGACCCTCCGGCACCACCACGCGCCCGCCCCCCGCCGCCGCGCACGCCTGGATGGCCGCGCGGAACGCCGCCGTGCAGTCCGTCCGCCCATCGCCCACGGCGCCGTGCTCCGTGATGCGGAAATCGCGATCCGGGAACGTCGGCGGGATGATGCGCGCCAGGATCCCCGGCACCCGCGCCCACCCCATCGCGTCCCCACCCGCCGCGGCCGCCGATGCGGTGGAAGTGGATGCGGCGGAGGTGGATGCGGACGATGCGAAGGTCGAGCACGCCGTGCCGAGCGGCAGCACCATGGCCGCCCCCGCGCCCACGCCGAGTGCGCGCACGAAGTCGCGCCGGGAGATGCCGTCGTTCGTCATCCGCGCATCAGGATCGGTCATCGGCTGCACTTCGGGTTCAGGTGCATTTGCTTCAACTCGGAGCGAAATCGGCGCGAGTCAACCGTGGAGCCGGGGTATCGTTGGCAGCCCACACGTCAGCCGGGCGAATGAATTCGCTGCAACAACCACACGAAGTCCGCCTGCGCGGACTGCCGGCCCACGCGAACACGGGCGGGCATCGTGCGCACACCCCCGGGCCGGCATCCCGCGGGAGTAAGCAGCATCGTGCGCACACCCCGGGCCGGCATCCCGCCGGGATGAGCCGGCATCGTGGCCACACCCCCGGGTTCCGGCATCCCGCGGGAGTGACCGGTGCCGTGCCCACACCCCCGGCGAATGAATTCGCGGCTCCGACTACGTGATGTCGGCCTTCGCCGACGGCTCGTGCCGCAATCAATGTGTGCTCCCCGGCAGGGGCTCGCCCGTGCAGTCCGCGAGGCGGACTTCGTGTCTTTCCAGCGGCGAATTCATTCGCTCAGGCTGGGACTCCGCTCACCTCTCGCAATCCCGATCACCTAGCGCGATCCGTCCCCCGAACGGCCGGCATCCCGCGGATGAGCCGGCATCGTGCGCACACCCCCGGCGAATGAATTCGCGGCTCGGACTGCGCGATGTCGGCCTTCGCCGACAGCTCCTGCCGCGATCGGGTGTGTGCACCCCGGTAGGGGTTCACCCGCTTAACTGCCCCGACCCAATCGCCCGAGGCGTCCTTCCGCTGTTGAAGCCTCACGCAGTTTGTGAGGCTTTCCGCAGTTGTTGCGGCGACTTTAGTCGCTCAGGCCGGGACTTCGCTTTTCAAGCAGGGACACTGCCCTGCCCTTCCCTACGCGATCTCCGGCGCCGCGAACACGGGCGCCGCGAGCAGGGCGATGGCGCCGCGCAGGCGGGGATTCGCGACCGTCTGCTCGGGGATGATGGGGGTCGCGGCGGCAGCTGTGGTCAGGGCGCGCTCGGCGATCTCGGCGCGCACCCACGGCTCGATGATGTCCCACGCCGCCGTGATCTCGCCGCCGATGAAGATGCGCGACGGGTTCAGCGCGTTCACGATCATCGCCAATCCGCGCCCCAGGTACCGCCCCGTCTCGTCCAGCGTCTCGCGGGCGCGTGCATCGCCCGTGCGCGCCAGGGTGATGAGCGAGTCGATGGTCAGGCCCGACTCCTCCAGCACCTCGCGCGTGCGGCTGGCCGACAGCTCCTGCCCCAGGTAGCGGCTGAGCGTCGCCAGGTTGGAGGTGTGCGCCTCCCAGCAGCCGCGCGCGCCGCACAGGCAGCGCGGGCCCTCGGGGTTCATGGGCACGTGGCCGAACTCGCCCGCCGTGTGGCTGTGCCCGCGCACCACCTGCCCGTTCACCACCACGCCCGCGCCCACGCCGTCGCCCACCGTCACGTACACGAAGTCGCCCGCGTCCGCGCCGCGCTGCCCCAGCCACATCTGCGCCAGGGCGCAGGCGATGGGCGCGTTCTCGATCTGCACCTCCAGCCCCGTGGCGGCGGACAGGCGGCTGCGGATCTCCACGTCCTTCCATCCCAGCTGCGGCGAGTTGAGCACGCGCCCCGTGACCTGGTCCACCATGCCCGGGACGACGAGGCCAAAGCCCTCGCACTGGCCGCCGGCGCCGTACGTGCGCAGCAGCCGGGCGACGCGCGTGGCCAGCTCCTCCACGAGCTTTTCGGGATCGACCTGCGTGGGAAACGTCTCCAGGGCGATCTGCGTCCCCGCGAAGTCGCTGAGCATGAGGTAGGTGCGACTGAAGCGCACGTCCGCGGCGACCACCAGGCGGTCGCTGGTGCGGATGTGCAGCATCTGCGGCTTGCGGCCGCGGGCCGTATCCACCGTGGCGCCCTCGTAGATGGCGCCCTCGTCCAGCAGCTCGTTCACGAGCGCCGTCACCCGCCCGCGGCCGATGTTCATCCGCCGGGCCAGGTCCGCACGCGAGATGGGCTGGTGCTCACGCACCAGGTTCAGCAGGATCTGCCGGTTGATGTCCCGCGAGGTGGAGCGGGTCGCGAGCGTGAAGTTGCGGACGTCGATCTTCCTCACGGTCTCGTTCCCGGGTGGCCGGAGAGAGAGGGCACTGCTGCGGCTCGATAGTTCCGAGTGAGAACAAAATTGCGGCTCCGCGCCCGGGACGCAAGTGCGGCGAGGGTGCGCGAGCCGTTCAGGAAGGATGGAGAGGAAGAGCGTGCGAGGCAAGCGTCGTGCGCGGGGCGGCAGGTGGCCCTCACCCGGGTTCGTAAACCTCACCCACCCTCTCCCACAAACTGCGTGGGAGAGGGTATACACACCAGTCCCAGCACGATGGCTGACCTCGCGCAGACGGCACAGTTCTCCCCCTCCTGCCCGCGAAGCAGGGGAGGGAGCACCCGCCCGTGCCGGCTGCCCGCCACCGCGCGATGAAGTTCTCCCCCTCTCCCGCGCAGTTTGCGGGAGAGGGGGCCGGGGGGTGAGGGGCCCCGCGCAGCGGGCGCCGTAAAACCCCGCCCTCGCCGGATTCAGGGTGATTTCGCAATCAGTCCTCCCTCCCCCACGCAGTTTGTGGGGGAGGGCCGGGGAGGGGGGCGCTCCGCTCCCGACGCGATCCATCCCACTCCCATCGATCTCCCGCCCTCGCCCCCCGTCGAATCCCTTCACACCACCGTTGCGCTCCACGAACGATCCGAATACATTCCTTCCCGTTAGTTCCAACTGAGAACAATATGCGGGTTCGCCCGCTGCCCGCTCCCGGTTCCACGCGGCGCATCCGTACCCGTGCCGCCGGAGCACCACGCAACCAGCCGCAGATGCACGCCGACCCATCCCTCTCCTCCCGCGGCGCCGACGCACTCGTGCTGCACGAGGACCGCTTCTTCGACCCGGACCCGGGCGTGCGGCGCCATGCCCGCGCCCTGTACGAGGAGACGCGCGGCCTGCCGCTGGTGTGCCCACACGGCCACGTGGACGCGGCGATCCTCGCGACGGACGATCCGTTCCCGGAGCCCACGGCGCTCCTGCTCATCCCCGACCACTACATCTTCCGGATGCTGTACTCGCAGGGCGTGCCCATGGAATCCATGGGCGTCCCCACGCGCGACGGCACGCCGGTAGAGACCGATCCCCGCAAGATCTGGCAGACGTTCGCGGACCACTGGCACCTGTTCCGCGGCACGCCCACGGGCGCGTGGCTGGACCACGAGCTCCACGACGTCTTCGGCGTGCGCACACGGCTCAACGGGCGCACGGCCCTGCGCGTGTACGACGAGATCGCCGAGCGGCTGCGCTCGCCGGAGTTCCGGCCCCGCGCCCTCTTCGAGCGCTTCAACATCGAGGTGCTCACCACCACGGACGCCGCGGCGGATTCGCTCCAGCACCACGCGATGATCCGCGACTCCGGCTGGGGCGGCCGCGTGATCCCGGCGTTTCGCCCGGACGCCGTCTTCCGCATCGCCGCGCCGGCGTGGGCGGCGGAGATCGAGGCGCTGGGGCGCGCGGCGGGGACGGAGATCCGGGGATACGCGGCCTTCATTGCCGCGCTGGAGGCGCGCCGCGTGTTCTTCCGCTCCATGGGCGCCACCTCCACCGACCACGCCGTGCTGGAGCCGTACACGGAGCGGCTGGCGGACGACGAGGCGGAGCGCCTGTTCGCCCGCGCGCGCGCCGGGGAGGCGACGGCGGCGGACCAGCGGCGCTTCGAGGCGCACATGCTGATGGAGATGGCGCGCATGTCCACGGAGGACGGGCTGGTGATGCAGCTGCATCCCGGCGCCCTGCGCGACCACAACGAGCGCGTCTTCCACCGCTTCGGGCTGGACAAGGGTGCGGACATCCCCATCGCCACGGAGTACACGCGCAACCTGCGCGCGCTGCTCAACGCGTACGGCAACGACCCGCGCCTCACGCTCGTCCTCTTTACCCTGGACGAATCCGCCTACGCGCGCGAGCTGGCGCCCCTGGCCGGGCACTACCCCGCCCTGCGCCTGGGCCCGCCCTGGTGGTTCCACGATTCGGTCGAGGGGATGAAGCGCTTCCGCGAGCGGACCACGGAGACGGCGGGCATCTACAACACGGCGGGCTTCAACGACGACACGCGGGCGTTCTGCTCCATCCCCGCGCGCCACGACCTGAACCGCCGGGTGGATGCCAACTTCCTGGCCGGCCTGGTCGCGCGCCACGTGATCGAGATGGAGGACGCGCGCGAGATGGCCCGCGCCCTGGCCTACGACCTCGCCCGGCAGACGTACAGGCTGGACAGGCCGGCGGATGCGGCTCCGTCCTCCGCGGCCCGCCGCGCGCCGGCGCTGGCGGAGGCGTGACGATGGACAAGCCGCGCGCGGTCCGCATCCACCCGGGCGACAACGTCGCCGTGGCCGTGGAGCCGCTGCACGAGGGCGCCGACATCGCGGTGGACGGCGCGCGCGTGGTGCTGGTGGAGGACATCCCCGCGGGCCACAAGCTGGCGCTCATCCCCCTCGCCCCGGGCGACGCGGTGACCAAGTACGGCTTCGTCATCGGCGAGGCGACGACGGACGTGGCGGCGGGCGGATGGGTGCACTCGCAGAACCTGCGCACGCGCCTGTCCGGCACCCTGGAGTACCGCTACCAGCCCGTGCTCCGCGACGCATCCGCATCCATCGAAGTGCCGACGTTCCTGGGATACCGGCGCGCGAACGGCCGCGTGGGGACGCGCAACGAGGTGTGGATCGTCAACACCGTGGGATGCGTGAACACGGCGGCGGAGCGCATCGCCCGGGTCGCCTCCGAGCGGTACGCGGGGCGGGTGGATGGCGTGCACGCGTTCAGCCATCCCTACGGATGCAGCCAGCTCGGCGACGACCTGCGCAACACGCAGGCGGTGCTCGCCGGCC
>DATING010001190.1:0-2400 GCA_035474555.1 Longimicrobium sp.
CCCCCCCCGCGCGGGAGACGGCGGTCCGACTGCTCGGTTCCGCTCGGAGCTGCTTTCCATCCGCCCAACTCCGCTCGCCCCCCTGCTCGTCGGAATTGCTCCCGTCGCGCCTTCCACACCTGCCTCGTTCGAACCGCTCCCATCGCGCCAGCTCCGCTCAACCATCAGCCGCAATGCGTCTCCCGGCGGCTGTCAACCGTTGACTGCCCGCCCTGCGGAGGACTAGCTTCCACACCGAAGCTCACCCGAAGCCGTCGACTAGACCATGCCGCGCCGCATCCACGTCCTTTCCGAGAAACTGGCCAACCAGATCGCCGCCGGCGAGGTGGTGGAACGGCCCGCTTCGGTCGTAAAGGAGCTGGTGGAGAACGCGCTGGACGCCGGCGCGGGGCGCGTGGACGTCACCATCCGCAACGGCGGCAAGACCGACATCCGCGTGGCCGACGACGGGCACGGCATGGGCCGCGAAGACGCGCTCCTGTCCGTGGACCGCCACGCCACCAGCAAGATCAAGACGGAGCAGGACCTCGCCTCCATCCGCACCCTCGGCTTTCGCGGGGAGGCACTGCCATCCATCGCGTCCGTGTCGCGCATGGTGATCGAAACGGCGGAGCGCGAGGGGCACGGTACGCGCGTGGTGGTCACGGGCGGGCAGATGGCGGCGGTGGAGGAGTGCGCGCGCCGCACGGGGACCACCATCGCCGTGCGCAGCCTGTTCTTCAACGTCCCCGCCCGCGCCAAGTTCCTGCGCACCACGGCGGCGGAGAACCGGGCCATCGGCGAGGTCATCACCACGCAGGCGCTGGCCACCCCGGCGGTCGCGTTTACGCTGGATGCCGGCACGCGCGACGTGCTCATCCTCCCCGCGGCCGGCAACGTGTCCGAGCGCGTGGCGGCGCTGTGGGGCAACGACGCGGCGGACGACCTGCTCCCCGTGGCGCACCGCAGCGGGGCCGTGGCGCTCACGGGCCTCATCCAGCGCCCCAACGCGGCCCGGCCCGGCGGGCGGCGCACCTACCTGTTCGTCAACGGACGCGCCTTCACGGACCGCTACCTGGTGCGGGCGGCGGACCGCGCGTACAAGACGACCATCGCGCCCGGCATCCATCCGCACCTGTTCCTGTTCCTGGAGGTGCCGGACGGCGAGGTGGACGTGAACGTGCACCCCGCCAAGGCCGAGGTGCGCTTTCGCGACCGCATCGGCATCGAGCGGCTGGTGGAGGAGGGGGTCCGCGCCGCGCTGGCGGGGCTGGAGAGCACGCCCTCCATCGGCGTGCGCGGCGCGGCGGCGGCGGAGCCCCGGGCGTGGGAGCCCGCGGGCCCGGCGCCGGAGGGGAGCGGCGGGATGATGATGCTCCGCGAGCAGCCGACGACCCGTTTCAACGCGCACCTCGCCGCCGGTGGCGCCCCCGCGGCGCCCGGGACGGAGGATCCCGCCTCGCAGATGACGCTGTTCGTCGCGGGCGGCGGCCCGGCCCCGGCGGAGGGGGAATCGAACGGCACGGCAGCCGGCGTTCCCGCGGAGATGTTCGCGGGCTCGGCGCCGGTGATGTGGCAGGTGCACAACACGTACATCCTGGCCGAGACGCGCAGCGGGCTGGTGATGGTGGACCAGCACTCCGCCCACGAGCGCGTGCTGTACGAGGAGATCGTCCGCCAGTTCGACACGGGCGCCGCGGACAGCCAGCGGCTGCTCTTTCCCCTGACGCTGCGCCTGTCCCCGGCGGAGTACGCGCTGGTGGAGCAGATCCAGGGCGTGCTGGAGCGCGCGGGGTTCGAGGTGGAGCCGTTCGGCGGGCGGTCCATCATCGTGCACGCGGTGCCCAATCCGCACCCGTACTTCGACGCGGAGCGGTGCCTGCGCGAGATGATCGCGGAGCTGGCGGACGGGTCGCCGCTGGTGGACAGCGCGCGGACGCAGCACCAGCGGATCGCGCTGTCCATGGCGTGCAAGGGCGCCATCAAGGCCGGGCAGAAGCTGTCGCAGCAGGAGATGACGGAGCTGTTCGACCGCCTGTTCGCCACGGAGCTTCCCTACCACGACATCCACGGCCGCCCCACGGTGATCCAGCTCAGCCTGCACGAGCTGCATCGGCGGTTCGGGAGGAGTGGGTAAAAAGCAGTGCGAAAGTGCGAAAGTGCGAAAGTGCGAAAGTAGCGGCGGCTAGTTCGTAACTGTGGTTCGGGTGTGGAGAGCGGCGAGCATTCGGCTGATGTCGAGGCAGAGACCGAGAAGTGCAGCGGCGTCCGCGTCATTCAGATAGCCCAGGTCTCGCGCGAGATGGAGTTGGCTTCGTACCTCCGATGCAGATCCGCGCGCGATTGAGAGGAAGTGCCGAAACTCGCTCCGGCTGTACCGCTCAAATCCTTCGGCGATGTTCGACATCACGGATACGGCCG
>DATING010001191.1:0-2060 GCA_035474555.1 Longimicrobium sp.
AAGGCGAGCGTGGCGGCCACCGTGTCGCCGTTGAAGGCCGCGATCATGGCGTGCGGCATGGTGCCCACGCCCCGCGCGCCCCACCACGCCCCCGCCGCGTCGCTGCTCACGCTGGCCGCGCCGCCGATCTGCGCCGCGTAGCCGTCCGGCGTCTGCACGCGCCAGTCGTCGTGGCGCGGGGCCATGAAGATGATGGGCTTGCCCCGCGCCGCCTCCACCACCGTGCGCGTGTTGGAGGCGACCAGGCTGCGCCGCGCCAGCACGCCCAGCAGCGGCGTCTCCAGGTGCGCGAAGCCCGTGTACGGCCCCGTGACGTGCATCACCGGCTCCCAGTCGTCCTCGCCGCCGGCGTTGATGGCGTCGCCCTCCAGCAGCGTATCCACCTGCAGCAGGCGGTGGTCCGAGCCGGGGGTGAGCTGCGTCTGCAGCAGGCGGACGGCCTCGTACACGCCCGCCAGCACGCCGCGCTTCTTGGCGAACACCTGCATGGTGACGACGGGATCGCGCCCCGCGTGCACCAGCGTGTTGGCCGTGCGCACGAAGTAGCGGTCCGAGAGCCAGCCGCTGCAGATCCGCGAATCGAACTGGAACAGCTCGGGCGGATACTCGCGCAGGCCCTCGTGCAGCGCCTGGCTGCGGTCGTTCTCGGCAACGGCGGGTGTCTGGCTCATGCGTCCGGATGATGAGGGTCGATGCCGCATCCAACGTTCTCGATATGAGAATAATATGATGGATGCACGGGGTCAAGCAGGTTCGCCGCCGCGCCGGGATCCATCGTCTTCATCCACGGGGAGCGGGAGCCAGGGAAAGCGGATGGACGTGTCGAGGCGCGCGCGCACCGCATCGTCCAGGAAGCGGTAGATCTCGGGCGCCACCCCGGGGCCCTTGCCCTGGCGCGAGCGGCGCTGCCCCGTCTTGGCGACCATGCGGGGCATCCGCGGCGCGCCGGTGCCCGAGGGCGCCACGGCGCGGCGAAAGTTGGAGCGGTGCAGCGGGCGGCCGGCGATGGCCTCGCAGGCGGCCTGCAGCTCGTCCAGCGTGGCCTCCGGGCCGGTGAGCGCCATGAGGGCGGCGGGCGTGTACTTGATCTTGCCGCGGATGCGTCCCAACGCGTCCGCCAGGATCTCGCGGTGGTCGAACGCCATTGCCCGCCCGAAGAACGGATCCTCCTCGCGCGCCTCGGCCCTGCCCCAGCGGTCGCGGCGCGCCTCGGGGACGAGGCCCGATTCCATCAGCAGGGCCCAGCGCTCCGCCGTGCGCTCCTCGTTCCACTCCGCCAGGTCGAACAGGCCGGCCACGCGCGCCTGCTTCTGCCGGTCGCGCCCGGCCCACGCGTCCAGCTCGTAGCGGGTGAGGACGGTGGCGCGGCGGCGCTCGTCGTCGCGCACGTCCTCCCACGGCAGGTACTCGTAGACGTCGGCCCAGTGCGCGGTCGCCGCGTCGTCGGCGCCGGCGGGGGCCGCGGCGCCGTGCGGGTCGCGGCAGAGCATGAGGTACGCCGCCGTGGTCACCCGCGCGCCGCGGGCGATCCATCCACCCGTCTTTTCGTCGCGGGTGCCGGCGAACTGGCGCGGGTCGCGGCCGTTGCGGCTGTAGGCGGCGAGTGCCTCCACGAACGCCGGCGCGGCCACGCCCGTTTCTTCCGCCAGCTCGCGGATGGCGGCCTGGCGGGTGTCGGCGTCCGTCCAGTCCATGAAGCCGCCGGGCCACGCGTCCAGCCCGCCGAAGGGGTCCTTGCCGCGCTCCACCAGCAGCGCGCGCAGGGTGCATTCGGGCGCGCCGCAGTCCAGGGCCAGCGCCACGGCGTCGCCGGTGACGGCCTGGAGCGGGTAGTCTCCGGCGTTGTAGCGCACGGCCCACTCCGGCACCGGCTCGTCCGCGGGAATGACGATGGGTTCGCTCACGGCAGTATCCGAATCCGACGGGGAAGATGAAGACGACCGGACGTTCTCGACGCGAGAACTACGCCGCGGGCGGCGCGGGGGCAAGGGGGAAGCGGGACAGACCGGCAGAGTTCCTGTACGGAAGCCGGGTTCGATGCGCGGGCGGGGCGGGGGGGG
>DATING010001192.1:0-3956 GCA_035474555.1 Longimicrobium sp.
TGTGGGAGAGGGTGGACGAGCCTAAGCGAGGCCGGGTGAGGGCCCCCCGCCCGCCTCCGCGCCGACTCCTACCGCCCCACCAGCACCCGCGTCTCCTTCGCTGCGGATCCGCCCGATCCAGCTCCGCCCGATCCGGATCCACCGCGCCCCCATCCACCCCGTCCCGATCCCCCGCCGCGGCGCTCGCGCTTGGTTTCGCGCAGGGCACGGCGGGCTTCTTCCAGCGCGGCCTGCATCCGCGCCCGGCCGGCATCGCCGATGTCTTCCTGGCCGAAGCGGGCGCGGACGTACAGCCGCACCAGCTCGCCCGCGGGCGCGGCGCCGGGGGCACGCTCGGCGGCCAGGCGCTCGGCGAACTGCATGGGGCCGCCGGACCCGCCCAGCGCGGCGCGCTCGTACGCCCGGCGCAGGGCCAGGTAGGTGCGCGTCTCCGCCGTGCGCGGGCCGGAGCCCCGGCGGCGCAGCGACACCACCAGCCCGCCGATCACCCCTAGCGCGATCAGCAGCGCCACCACGCGCCCCGCGCCGCCCGACTGCCCGCCGCGCCCGCTGTCGCCGCGCGGATCGTCGCGGCTGAACAGGTCGCTCACGCGGTCGAACATGCCGAGCTGCGTCTCCAGGTTGTAATCCACCACCCACTTGTACCAGCGGTGCTCCACGGCGCCGAACCAGTCGCTGATCCCCCACCGCCCGCCTGCGCCGTCACCCATGTACGCGTCGCGGCCGGCGGGGGTGGGCTCGAACTGCATCCAGCCCACGCCGGGGAACCACACCTCCACCCACGAGTGCGCGTCGTTGCCCGTGACGGCCATGTAGCGGCCGTACTCGTTCCACTCCCCGCCCAGGAACCCCGTCACGTTGCGCGACGGGATGCCGGCGGCGCGCAGCAGCACCACCATGGCCGTGCTGAAGTACTCGCAGTGGCCCGCGCGGCGGCGGAACAGGAATCCCTCCACGGTCGCATCCGCCCGCGTCTCCGGCAGCTCCAGCGTGTACGACAGCTCCGTGCTCAGGTAGCGCTCGATGGCCCGCACGCGGTCGATGCGCGACGTACGCCCCGCCGTGAGCGAGTCCGCCAGCCGCTGCACGCGCCGGTCCAGCGGCGGCAGCTGGAGGTAGTAGCGGGCAATGCCGGGGTCGGGACGCTCGTCACTGGCCCGCAGTGCCGCGTCGGAGGGCGTGCCGCTGGCGGCGGTCACGGCGTAGACGGGCGCGTCGGAGCCGGTATAGTAGATGTCGTCGCCGGGGCGGGCCCACACGCGGATGGCGGAGCGCGCCTGCACGGACAGCACGGGGTGCGTGGAAAAGAGCACGTTGGCCTCGGCCGGCCCGCCGAAGATGCGCATGCGGCGCACGGGCCCGCGCCAGTGCAGGGCGTACCGCTCCACGCCGTACGCCATCCGCGGCATCCCCCGCGTGCTCGTCCACCGCTCGCCGTCAAAGCGGTCGAAAGAGCGGCCGCGCCAGTACTGCTCGGCGGCGGGGACGGAGTCCTGGAACTCCACGCGGAACGCGATCTCCGGGTTGTCGCTGATGCGCCCGCCGTGCTGCCCCAGCCGCACCTCGTCGCCAAAGCCGGCCATCACGTCGCCCTCGCCGCCGCGGCCCTGCACGTTCCACTGGCGGGGCAGGCGGGGAAACAGGACGAACAGTGACGCGCTGATGAGCAGCACCACGCCGCTCAGCGCGCCCACCGTGATCATCATCCGCCGCCCCAGCCGCACGTCGGCCACGCGGAACCGCTCCGCCTCGCGCCGCAGGTACCCCGCCGTCATGGCCATCGTCGCAAAGACGATGAACGCGATGAACGACGCGGCGAACCCCACCCCCGGGTAGTACGCCGTGGCCGCCAGCAGCAGGGCGAAGCTCAGCAGGTACAGCCGCGTGTCGTTCTTCGCGGCCAGGGGGCGCAGCGTCTCCGCGGCGAGCAGGAACAGCACCATCGCCATCACCGCAGGGAGGAAGTCGCCGCCCACGACGAAGGCGACGTACAGCATCCACGCGCACAGGGCCAGGATCACGAGCCGCGACCCGCGCTCGATCCACACGGCCCACGACTCCGGCGGCAGGCGCAGCGCGGCGAAGCACAGCACCCCCGCGGCCACCACGCTCTCCGGCGACAGTCCCGCGCCCGCCATGAACGCCAGCAGGGCCGAGAGCGCCATGGCCGCCGTGAGCCGGCGGTGCATCAACGCCACGTTCATCGTCCGTTCCCCGCCGCGGTGAACACGTCGCCCCAGCCGGCGCCCGGCGCGCCGGTGGCCACCAGCACGCACTCCGCCTCGGGCACCGGCGGGTCCAGCCGCGGCGCGTCGGGGCGAAAGCGGGCGCGGGCCAGCTGGTCCAGCACCCGCTCCAGCTGCGCGCCCCCCGCGCCGGGCCGCACGCGCGCGTCCTGCGTCGCCAGGCCAAAGGCGTCGCCCCGGCGGACGGCGGCGGCGGCCAGCGAGGCGGCGATCTCCAGCGCCGTCTCGGCGGATTCTCCTGCGGGGGCGCGCAGGTCCAGGCACAGCCACAGGGCCCGCGAGCGGTCGCGCTCGTACTCGCGGATCACGGGATGCCCCACGCGCGCCGTCGTCTTCCAGTGCACGTCGCGCGGGTCGTCGCCGGCGCGGTAGGGACGCAGGCCGCGGTACTCGCCCCGCGCGCCCGCCTGCCCCGCGAACGCCTCGCCCGAGCGGCGCACGCGCTCGCCGCCGGGGCGCGGCTCGCGCACGGGGCGGTCCGTGCGCGGCCACACCACGGCCTCGCCGGGCACGTCCACGTCGCGCTCCTTGACGAACAGGCCAAAGGGAAAGGAGGTCGAAAGCGTCAGCGTCTCCAGGGGATACACGCCGCGCACGGGCCACGTGGTCTCCGCCCGGCCGGCGCCCGTCTGCCCGGGGTCGATGACGGGGATCCACGCCCGCGCCGGCGAGCGCTCCTCCCCCGCCTCCACGGAGAACGCGGGGAGGCGGCGGTTGCCGTTGCGCACGTCGTAGGTGATGCGGGCGGGCTCGCCGGCCGTGGCCCGGGCCACGCGGCGGCGCACGTCCAGCCGCCGCAGCATCTGCTCCGAGAGCCAGCCGCTCAGGGTGATGAACCCCAGCATGCCGCCCAGCATGAGGAAGAGCAGGTTGTTACCCGTGCCGATGGCCGCCACGCCCAGCACTACCGACCCGCCGCAGAAGAACCATCCCGCGCGCGAAAAGCGCAGCCGCCGCGGGGGCCGCATCCAGCGGCGGATGCGGCGGCGCAGAGCCGCGAGGCGGTCAGGTCTGGGAGAGGTGGGGATGGTCACGAGTGGAAAGTACCAAGTGCCGAGTACCAAGTGCCGAGTACCAGGTGCCAAGTGCGACGAGCCATGTCGCGTCAGGCATCCTGTTTGTGAACGGACATTCATGATCGGGCGCGACTGCGGCGGTCGGCTTCCCACCGCCGCACCTGCTCCACGCCGCGCCGGGACTCGCCCGCGCCTCGGCGGAGCCTCGTGTACCCCACGGCACTCGCCCGCACCGGATCTGTCGGCGAAGGCCGACATCGCGCAGTCGGAGCCGCGAATTCATTCGCCGGGAGAGGGTCGCCGCAACATGGTATTCCGCCCCGCGCCTGGGACTCGCCCTCGCTCCGGCGGAATTCCGTGTACCCCACGGCACTCACCCGTGCCGGACCCGTCGGCGAAGGCCGACATCACGTTTTCGGTGCCGCGATTTCAATCGCCGGGCCGGATGCCCGCCTCGTCGCTCGGGCTTCTCCTGCGCGCGGCACGATCCGTCACGGGCGGGGTCGAGGCGCGATGGCGGCGTCCGCGCGCGCCCCCACCCGCTCGTCGCCTCGCGACCTCCCCCAAAAACCCCTGGGGAGGTTGGGCTCCACCTCCCCTCGGACTTCGTGGTGGCGTGGCACTGGCCCGTGACGGACAGTCCGCGCAGGCGGACTTCGTGTCGTCGTTGCGGCGAATTCATTCGCTCTGCCGG
>DATING010001193.1:0-1559 GCA_035474555.1 Longimicrobium sp.
CCAGGGTGTTGGCCCCCGCCCGGCCCTTTTCCAGCGCGATGGTGAACTGCTCCACCGGGCTGCGCAGCGTGCTCACCTGCATGGGGATGCGCACCAGGTCGCGGCTGGGGTCGTACTGCGTGCCCCACTGCCCCGTCTGCCGGTTCACGATCAGTGTCCACCCCGTGGCGGTGGGGAGCGAGTAGAGCGTGTAGGTGCCGCGTGGCACGCGGGCGTTGCCGATGGTGAGGTCCGCCTCGGTGACGAACGTCGTGGCGGCGTTGGCGCCCGTGCGCCAGACGCGCCCGTACGGCACCAGCCCGCCCATGATCCGTCGGCCGCGCATGAACGGCCGCCCGTAATCCACGTAGATGCGCCGGCCGTCGTCGGTGGCGAAGCGCGTGGTGTCGCGCGGGCTCAGGATGCGCCCCTGCGGCGCGGCGGCCTGCGGCGGCCCGTGCTGCTGCGCGGCGGCCGTGGCGGTGGTGCACGCCGCCAGCGCGGTGGCGAGCGCGGTGATGCGAAGGATGGTGTTGCTGCGGCCCACGATGTCCTTCTCCGTTGCGTAAGGGTGGAGCCCGGATGTTAGGGGTGATCCCCGGCCGGGGCAACCGCCGCGGCGCCGAGCCGCGCGCCCGCCGGTCCCAGATCGTCTCGCCGATCGCCGGATGGCTTGCCGGCGCATCCCCCGACGATTTAGATGATGATGAACGTCCGTCCACATCCATCTCCGATTCGACCGACGCCTTCCGATGCACGCTCGCCTCCCCGCCCTCCCGTTCCTGCTCTTCGCCACGCTCTCGCTCGGCGTGGGCCGGTTGGCCGCCCAGAAGGATGGGGAAGCGGAGGGGACCCGCGACGTGCCGCGGCGGGGGTGGAGCGTGGGCCGCACCATGCGCGCGTTCCTGCGCGCGGTGCGAAACGACGAGCCGGCGCCCTTCTTTCCGCGCCACGGTGACTGGGAGTATCACACCAGCCTGCGTGACTCCACCGGTGCCCGGCACCCCGGCGTGTGGCGGTTCTCGCCGGCCGACGTGAAATCCGCCATCGCGCTGCCGAACGGCCCGCTCTGCAACGAGTTCAGCCATGGCGACGGCATCGCCATCCCCTCGATCGTGTATGCGGCGATGGAGGAGCCGGACACGTGGCGGCGCACCAGCGCCACGCGATACGACGTCGGCCTGGAGGTGGACGACGACCAGTTGTGGGTACGCTGGAGAAAGGAGGATGCGCGCTGGGTGATCGACGCGCTGGGGAGCATCAGGGGCTACATCCCGTCACCGCCGTCCACCGTCGCCGCGACGCGTGACACGCTCCGCTACCGCCAGCTGAAGCTGCCGCTCCCCGACGAGACGCGGACGGCGCCGGCCGCGAGCTGGTTCGGGCAGGGCGAGCCGGTCACGGTGGACGGACATCGCCTCAGCAAGAACGGGTTTCCGCGTACCTTCCGTGAGCGGGAGCTGGTCACCTACACGGTCTACGACGGTGTCCCCGTGTACATCGCCGCCGACGATCGTGACGGGGTGCCGCACTCGGTGGTGTATCTCCCGATCGACAGGGCGGGCACCTTCCAGCCGTAT
>DATING010001194.1:0-2587 GCA_035474555.1 Longimicrobium sp.
GCCTCGCCGACTCGGCCGGACCTACGAAGAACCCGGCACCGCCACCCGCTCGCCGTAGGCGGCCCGCAGGTTCGCCGGCGTGAACGCCTCCGCCACCGGCCCGGACGCGACCACGCGGACGTTCAGAAGCGTCACCCAGTCGAAGTACTCCGGCACCGTCTCCAGGTCGTGGTGCACGACGACGACCGTCTTTCCCGCCTCGCGCAGCTGCTGCAGCACGGTGACGATGGCGCGCTCCGTCTTGGCATCCACCCCCTGGAACGGCTCGTCCATCAGGTACAGCCCGGCGTTCTGCACCAGGGCGCGGGCCAGGAACACGCGCTGCTGCTGCCCGCCGCTGAGCTGCGAGATCTGCCGCTCCGCGAAGTCCTGCATCCCCACCTGCGCCAGGGCGGCCATGGCGGCCTCGCGCTCCTTGCGCCCGGGGCGCCGCAGCCAGCCCAGCTTGCCGTAGCACCCCATCATCACCACGTCCAGCACGCTGGTGGGAAAGTCCCAGTCCACGCTGCCGCGCTGGGGGACGTACGCCACGAGCTTGCGCTGCTCCGCGTAGGGCTGGCCGTGCACCAGCACCTGTCCCGCCGCGGCGCGCACCAGGCCCAGCGAGGCCTTGATGAGCGTGGACTTGCCCGCTCCGTTGGGGCCCACGATGGCCATCAGCACGCCCTGGGGGACGACGAGGTCCACGTCCCACAGCACGGGTTTCTCGCGATAGGCCACCGTGAGGTCGTTGACCTCGATGGCAGGCGTCGTTTCCGTCATCGTCCCGGTCTCCCGCATAAGGCCTCAGGGCTCGCGCAGCAGCGCGCCCACGATGGTGTCGATGTTGTGCCGTACCATGCCCATGTACGTGCCCTCGTCCGTCCCCGGGTTGCCCATGGCGTCGCTGAACAGCGATCCGCCGATGCGCACGTCGTACCCCTGCGCGGCGACCGCTTCCTGCACGGCCTCGATGGTGCGGCGGGGGATGGACGATTCCACGAAGATGGCGGGGATGCGCCGCGTGGCGATGAACCGCGCCAGGGCCTGCACGTCCGCCGTGCCCGCCTCGGACGCCGTGCTGATGCCCTGCAGCCCGCGCACCTGGAAGCCGTACGCCCGCCCGAAGTAGTTGAAGGCGTCGTGCGCGGTGATGAGCACGCGGCGCTCGGCGGGGACGCGCGCGGCCTGCTCGCGTACGTAGCGATCCAGGTCGGCCAGCTGTGCGCGGTAGCGTTCGGCGTTGGCCGCAAAGTCGCGCGCGTGGGCGGGATCGGCCTCGCTGAGCGTGCGTTCGATGACGTCGATGGTCATGGCCCACAGCCGTACGTCGAACCAGACGTGCGGGTCGTACGCGCCCTGGAACTCCGGCGGGGAAAGCCGCTGGTCCGCGGGGATGACCTCGGAGACGGCGGCGACGCGGGTGCGGCCGCCCATCTCCGCCAGCACCTCGCCCATGCGGGCCTCCAGATGCAGGCCGCCGTAGAAGACGACGTCCGCGCGGAACAGCCGCCGGACGTCGCCCTCGCTGGCCTTGTACAGGTGGGGGTCCACGCCGGGCCCCATCAGCCCCACCACGCGCACGTGCTCGCCGCCCACGTTCTGCACCACGTCGCGGATCATGCCGATGGTGGCGACCACGCTCAGCCGCCCCTCCTCCTCCGGCGGCTCCGGCGGCGCGCAGGCACTCGCCACCAGCCCCGCCGCGAGCACCGCCAGCGCCGTCCGGATTCCCCGCATCCTCCCCGAACCCAGCATAGCTATCCCGATCAGCTCAAAAGCGGATTTTAAACTCGCTTAAAACATCTTTGCGCAGAATACGTCGTTCCGCACGTGGCGTCAAGAGGCTGTACCGCGGCGTTCCCCAAAGGAGCGGCGGCTGCACCTCGTCGTCGGAGGGCGCGGCGGCGCATCGTTACGTGCGTATCACGCCGCCGTTGCGGGGGTGCCGCTGTTACGGCTTACCATGAACATGCGGTGACCAGCCGCGGCGGCCCGGCGTCAGACCCGAAAGGCATGGTATGAGAAGCAAACACGGAGACTACGCCATGATGACCTTCGACGCGGCGATCGCGGAGTACCTGCACCGCACGGACCACGGGCGGCCGTGGACGCGCCGGCAGGAAGAGGATGCGCTGGATGGGTTGTCCGGCTGGCTGCAGACCGCCGCGCCCGACGTGCCGCTGGCGGCCGTGACGCCGCAGGTGATCTCCGCCTACGCCCTGGAGCGCGGCCTGAGCGCCGAGGAGCTGGACGACCTGCGCGGCACCGTGGCCGGCCTGCGCAGCTGGGCCCGCGACTACCAGCGGGCGAACTGACGAAAAGCGGGAGCATCGGCGGAAGCGTGACCGTGGAATGGCGCCCGGTAGCGTGACTCCCGCCGAACGCCCCCACCCGCTCGTTCCTCGCGACCTCCCCCAAAACCCCTGGGGGAGGTTGAACTTTGCCGGGGTGAGGCGGTACACGACGGCGCAGATTCGTCCTGAGCGGCTAAAGCCGCCGCTGGGAAAGCCAGAAGCCCCGTCTCGACGACGCTCACGCGTCGCCGAACGGGGCTTCAACTGCATCCCAATCCGCGGCACCCGCCCGTGACGTGCAGTCCACGCAG
>DATING010001195.1:0-2184 GCA_035474555.1 Longimicrobium sp.
GCTTCAACTGCATCCACGACGAACTTCGCCGGTGGCGTAGCACTCGCCCGTGACGGATAGTCCGCGCAGGCGGACATCGTGTAGTCGTTGCGGCGAATTCATTCGCTCGGCTGGGAGCCGGCCGAAATCTCTCGCTCCTTCACCACGCCCGATCCCGTCCGCTCTCCGTCGGCGGCCTGGCCTCAGCCCCGCCCTCAGCCCCCTACTTCGCCGCGCCGCCGGCGTTGGGCCGGGCCAGCGAATACGTGTACGCCGAGACCGCGCGGATCTGCTCGTCCGTCATGGCGCCGTGGCCGCGCGGGGGCATGGGCACGCCGAACGCCTCCGTGGCGGGCGCGCCCTCCGTCACCACGCGGGTGATCTCCTCGAACGAGCCGGTGCCCTGCGTCCAGGTGTTGTCCACCAGCGACGGCCCCAGCGGCGTCCCCCGCCCGCCCTCGCCGTGGCACATCACGCAGGCGTTGCGGTAGAGCGTGCGCCCCTCGTTGCCCTGTTTCGCGGTCACGCCCTGCGGAAGCTGCCCGGGCGGCGGCCCGGGATCGCCCGGCGCCGCGGCACCCTTCGCATCACCCCCCTTGGACGCACCGCCGCCCGCCCCGCGATCGCATCCCGAAAAAACGGCCAGCAGCAGCGCCGCCGTCATCATCATCCCCCGAACGTTCCGCATCGGCTCCCGTCCGCCACGCCTGTAAGATCGAACCACCGCCGGGTACGCCGCGCGGGGCCGCAACGAGGGCCGGCTACCGCAAGCGTTGTTCCGGGCGCGGCGCGGGGGGCGCGGTCCCCGTCAGCCGGGGCGATCCGCAGGTGGCGCAGTACGTCCACTCCGGCTCCATCATGGCGCTGCAGTCCGCGCACGGAACGGGCACCAGGCACTTGCCGCAGAACGGGCAGAAGCGCGCCTCGCGGTCCGTGGGCAGCGGCGAGCGGCAGCCGGGGCACGGCTTGGGACGGGGCTTCGGGGGCGGCGGCGGCTCCGCGGTGACGGATGCACCGGGATCCGTCCGCTCCCCCGGCGGCGGCAGGTCCACGCGCGGCAGCGAGGTCGTCGAGGACGCCGGCCCCGCCACGACGACGGGCGGCGGCGCGGTCGCGTCCAGCGCCGGGGCGAACGGGTTGGGCGCCACGCCCACCTCCGCGTAGTCGCGGTAGATGCCCAGGATGGGGTTGGGCGCCTGCAGCTCGCGCCGGAACTCGTCCGCGACCTCCGGCCGGTCCAGCTCCAGGTACTCGCGCTCGCCGCTCAGCAGCCGCAGCAGGGCGTGCTCGTACTCCGCCAGCTCCGCGAAGCCCAGCTCCGTGCGGATCAAACGGTACGGCACCACCTCCTGGTACAGGTCGCCGATGCTGAGCGCCCGCGCGGGATCGCGCGCCAGGGTCAGGAATACGCGGCGGTACAGGCGGTCGAGGGCGTCCACTGCGAGTGCGAAAGTGCGAGAGTGCGAAAGTGCGAAAGTCGTCTGCCCGGGATGATGCGCGGCGGGACGGATCTCGCGACGGCGATCCTAAACTACGCGGCGCCGCAAGGGACGGACAGGCGCCGCTGGATGACAATCACCCTCCCGCGTGGCTCCGCGGGAGGGTGAGTCGATGCCGATCCGCCGTCTTCCGCGCGGATCACGGCGCGGTGGCAGGCGCGGCGGCGGGCGGCGCGGCGCCGGCGGACGGATCGCGCGCGTCGGCGGTGCGGATGAGGGCGCGCACCTCGGCGGGGGCCAGGCGCAGCACCTGCTCCGCATCGATCGGACGGCCGGCGGCACGTAGCGCGCGCACCAGGCCGCCCCACGCGCGCGGCGACTCGCGGTCGTGGCTCACGGCCGTGCGAAATACGGCGACGGCGTCCGCGGGGCGATTGGCATCCAGCAGCAAAAAGCCGCGCTCCGTGTGCAGCCCGGGATCCTCCGGCGCGGAACGGAGCCCCGCCTGTATCTCGCGCTCCGCGTCCGGCAGCCGCCCCGCCTCGCGGTAGATGCGGGCCAGGTAGACGCGCGGCTGCGGGTCCTGCGGGTGCTCCTCGGCGTGGGCGCGAAAAGCGCGTTCGGCCTCGACGACGCGCCCCGCCCGGTAGTCCGCCTCGCCCTGGCGCAGCGCGTCGCCGTCGTCCCCGCCGCGCATGCGGATGACGAACACGAGGAGGACGGCGAGCGCGGCCAGGGCCAGCAGCGTCTCCCAGGGCACGCGCCG
>DATING010001196.1:0-6654 GCA_035474555.1 Longimicrobium sp.
GTGCACCACGATGGGCGTCTTGCCGATCTTCTTGGCGTAGGCGTGCGTGGTGGCCGTCACCCAGTCCGCCGTCCCCGCGTGGACGATGATCTCCACCAGCGGCATCTTTTCCACGGGGGAAAAGAAGTGCAGGCCGATGACGTGGTCCGGCCGCGCGGAGGCTTCCGCGAGCCTGGTGATGGGGATCGTCGACGTGTTGGAGCCCAGGACGACGCCCTCGCCCGCCGCGGCCTCGATCTCCTTGATTACGCGGTGCTTGAGGTCCAGGTCCTCGAACACGGCCTCGACGACGATGTCGGACGCGTGGAAGCCCGTGTACTCCGTGGTGGGCTGCACGCGGTCGGTGAGGGCCGTGAGCTGAAAGCGCCGCAGCTTCTTGCGCTTGCCCCGCTTGATGAGCGACTCGCGCGCCGTGCGCAGCCCCTTGGCCGCGGCCTCGGGCTTCACGTCCTTCAGGCGGACGCGGATACCGGCCTCGGCCGACGTGGCGGCGATCCCCGCGCCCATGAAGCCGGCGCCCACGATGGCGACCTGGTCCACGTCCTTCGCCTTGGCGTCCGTCTCCAGGCCGGGATCGTTCTTCGCCGCCGTGCTGGTGAAGTAGACGTGCACGAGCGAGCGCGCCTCGGGGGTCACGGCCAGCTCGCCGAACGCCTTGGCCTCCAGCTCCAGCGCCTCGTCCACGGTCTTGTCCAGGCCGCGCTCCAGCACCTTGAGCAGCCGCAGCGGCGCGGGATACAGGCCGTGCGTCTTGCTCATCACCCCCTGCCGTGCCTTGCTGAAGATCAGCTTGCGCATGGGGGCCAGGTTCTCGATGCGCTCCGGGGAGCCGTGGGGCCGCGCGGCACGGGGGAGCAGCTTGCGCTCGGCCAGGGCGGAGGCCTGCCGCTTGGCGACTTCCAGCAGCACGGGCGCGGGGACGACTTCGTCGATGATGCCGGCCTTCATGGCGCGGCGCGCGTCCAGCTGCTTGCCCGTGAGCATCAGGTCCAGCGCGGCCCGCAGCCCGATGAGCCGCGGCAGCCGCGCGGTGCCGCCCGCACCGGGGATGATGCCCAGGTTCACCTCGGGAAGGCCGATCTTCGTCTTCGGCGAGTCCGTGGCGATGCGGTAGGTGCAGGCGAGGGCCGTCTCCAGCCCGCCGCCCAGCGCCGCGCCGTCGATGGCCGCGACGACCGGGATGCGCAGGCGCTCCAGCCGGTTGAGCAGCTCGTGGCCGGCGCGGCTGGCGGCCTCGGCGTCGGCGGGGGTCTGGAAGTGCTTGAACTCCTCGATGTCGGCGCCCGCGATCCAGGTGCCCTTCTTTTCGGAGATGATGACGGCCGCGCGCACGCCGCCCTCGCCGTTCTCCAGCTGCTCCACCAGCGCCGTCATTTCGGCCAGCATGCCGGCGGAGATGACGTTCACGGGGCGGGCGGGGTCGTTCAGGCGGATGATGGCCAGCCCGTCGCTGATCTCCATGCGCACGGGCGCGGCCTGGGCCTGTTCTTCGTCGAGGATCGTTGCCATCACGCACTCCCGGTCTGGGCGACGTTTACCATACGGATCTGCTGGTGCTGCATCGGTCTACCTGCTTCGGGCTGCCAAGCGCTGCTCATCCGCACGGCCGATCGGCGAGGGAGCACGCACCGAGCCCAGTCGTTGGCCAGAAGCGGAAGCCCGCATCCAGCCAAGCGAATGAATTCGCCGCAACAACTACACGAAGTCCGCCTGCGCGGACTGTCCGTCACGGGCGAGTCCCACGCCAGCACGGGCTCCAAGCGGCCGCGTCGTTCGTGCGGGCACAGGCGAGGGCGGCGGATTCCAGCCGATTCCAGCACAGGGCGAGGGCGGCGACCCAGGTGCGGACGGCGACCCGGGCACGGAAGCACGCACCGAGCCGGAGCGAATGAATTCGCCGCTGGAACATCACGAAGTCCGCCTCCGCGGACTGCGCCCGCCGAGCCCCGTGCCGACACGGGCTCCGGGCCTCCCGCCGTCGCAGGTGAAGCCTCACGCAGTTTGTGAGGCTTTCCGCGGTCGTTGCGGCGGCTTCAGCCGCTCCGTCTCAGGGCCTGCCTCGCCAGTCCGTTACTTCCGCACTCACGCACTTCCGCACTCACGCACTTCCGCACTCACGCACTTTCGTCTCATCCCGCCGTCAATCCGCCATCCACCGCGAGCACCTGGCCCGTGACGTAGCCCGCGGCGGGGGAGAGCAGGAAGAGCGCGGCACCCATCAGCTCGTCGTCGCCACCCACGCGGCCCAGGGGGATGGTGCGCGCCACCAGCTTTTCGGCGTGCTGCAGCACCACTTCCGTCATCCTGGTCGGGAAGAAGCCGGGGGCCACGGCGTTCACGCGGATGCCGTGGCGCGCCCACTTCACGGCCAGGTCACGCGTCAGGGCAATCACCGCGCCCTTGCTGGCGCTGTAGCCGGCCGCATCCAGCACTTCCGGCGCCGTTCCGCGCAGGCCGGCGATGGAGGCCACGTTCAGGATGGCCCCCGGCGCACCCCGCGCGATGAGCCGCCTGCCCACCTCGCGCGAGCACAGGAAGGCGCCCGTGACGTTTACCTCCATCACCTTGCGCCACGCCTCCAGCGGCATCTCGGCGGCCGGCGCGCCCCACGAGGTGCCGGAGTTGTTCACCAGCAGGTCGATGGGGCCCAGCTCGGCCTCCGTCTGCTCCACGGCCGCGCGCACCTCGTACTCGGACGAGACGTCCAGCTGCAGCGCAAGCGTCCGCACGCCGTAGGCCTCGGCGAGCTCGCGGGCCACCTCCTCGCACGCTTCGCGCTTGCGTGAACCCACGGCCACGGCGGCGCCCGCTTGCGCCAGCCCGTGCGCGATCTGCTCGCCCAGGCCGCGCCCGCCGCCCGTGACCAGGGCCACGCGGCCGGATAGGTCGAACAGCTCGCGGACTGTGCGCATTCTGCGGTCCCGGTGCGGGGGGTGGATTCGCCGGTTCGGGCCGGACGTGGCGCGGACAATCTACACCCCGCGAAAACCCGCGCAAACACTGGGAAAACTGAGCGCGGCTCAGCAGGGCACTTCGTCGGCAGCTTCCCGGGGGACGAGGCGAAGGAACCGCCGGGGGGCTGGAAAAATTCCGGGGAAAAGGGTACAGTGTAAACATGCACGCATTCTCCGGATTCGTTCTCAGGTTCGCGTGGCTCGCCACGATTGGGCTCGCTGCTTCGGCGGTGAGCCCAGGCCGGCTGCGTGCGCAGGATACCATCCGTCCAGCCCCCGCAAAGAGCGCCACTTCCCAGCCCGATTCCACGAGCCGCGCCCGTCCGACCGCGGAACCGCGAACGGCATCCGCCAAGTCCCTGTCGCAGAAGATTTTCGAATCGTCCTGGGTGCTCTTCCCCACGCGCATGGCCGTCGTTATCGTACTTGTGGCGATCGCGGTCTTGTTCCTGATGAGCGGCGCCTGGGGGGCGGTGCGGTTCGCCCACCTGCTTCGGCACCTGGAATGGAAAGAACCACCCCGGCGACTGAAGCGGGGAGAACTGGGAGCGGCGGGCGCGAACCTCGCGTTCGAGTTCGAGGAGCGTCTGAACGTCAAGCGCGAAGAAGACGAGGAGCGGGACCGGCAGATTGCGTGGCTGCGGACGGCGGTGCTCCGGCTGTCGGCTGAACACAACGAGGTCGTCGCTGCGCTCGAACTGGTGGATCGAAACAGAGAGCGGGGTTCTCATGGAAAACGCGATGACGTGGGCTGAGATCACAGCCGAGATCGCAAGGCGGGCTCGTGCCGCCCGCATCGACGACGAGTTCATCCGCGCATTCGAGGAAGGCTACGACAGCGCGGAACGGCGGAAACAGGCAATCAAGGCCCGCATCCACCAGATGGACATCGAGCGCCGCGCACGCTACACCGTCTCCTGATCCGCCGCGTCTCCGATGCACGGACGCGCCCCGTCGCTCGGAGCGTTCTTACGCAGGAACAGATCGAACTCGCGGCCGCCATCGTGAGATTCCTGAAGCTGAGCAGCCGAGGCAAATCATGACCGCTCAAGAGCAAACCGAGATCTACGATGAAATCGAGGAGCGGCTACTGGGCATCGTTCGGCGCAACGAAGCCGCCCTCCACGAGATGCGCGAGGAATTCTACAAGGCTGAACGCGCAAAGCGGCAGATCGAAGCCGAGTACCAGCGCCGCCGCCTGCAGCGACTCGCCGGACAGGTCTGATCCGAACCGCACGAATACAAGAAAGCCCCGGTCGCCCGGGGCTTTCTCCGTTTCTCGGCGTGGATGGCACGCAGCGCCACCCTCACACACCCGCCACCGCCGGCACGGCATCCGACGCCCACTGCCACGCGCTGCCCTCGTGCAGCGAGGCGTAGACGGCATCGCGCAGGGCGTTGGCCTCGGCACGGGTGAGGGTGCGGACGAGGTCACGGATCACCACGCGAACCAGCACGTTCTTCTGCCCCGGCGCGATGCCGATGCGCGCGCGGGCGGCGGCGGGGAGCGCATCGTACGGTGTCTCGGACAGCACCTCCACGGACTCCAGGCTCTCCACGCGCTCCCCCAGCGCCTCGCGGACGCGGTCGCCCAGTTCCTCGGGCGTGCGCGTCGCATCTACGGCCACGGACAGGTCGCGGCGGACGGGCGGCTGGGCGGACACGGGGCGGTACGGCTCCAGGTCCAGCATCTGCCCCGCGATGCGCGGATCGGCGGAGCGCAGGGCGCGGATGTCGTCCATCCCCTTCACCAGCATCAGCAGCCGGTCCAATCCCAGCCCCATCGCCAGGCCGGACCAGCGCGCGGAGGGGAGCCCCGCCTCTTCCAAAATGGCGGGGAGCGCCAGGCCGCACTCGCCCACCTCCACCCATCCCTCGTCCGCGGCGACCTCGATCTCCACGCCGTCGGTCGTGTAGGGGTGCTCCGCCGGGTTCAGCCGATAGGCGCGGCCGGGGAGCACGGCCTCCATCACCGCCGCCACCATCTCCCGCAGCTCCGGGACGCCGATCCGCCCGTCCACAATGCGCCACAGGTCCACCTGGTGCGGCTCGCCGGTGTGCAGCCGGTCGATCTCGTCGCGGCGGTAGACGAGGCCGGGACAGGCGAGCAGCACGTCCGCGGGCGGATGATCCGCGATGCGCCGCAGCAGCCACGGGATCATGGCGGAGGTCTGCGAGCGGAGGACGACGGTCTCGCTGACGTAGCGGGTGTAGCGCGCGTCGCGGGCGGCGCCGTCCGGCGGGTAGTGCAGCCGGTCGTAGTTGTGCTCCACGGGCACGGCGGGGTGCGCGCGGTGGACGTGCACGGCGCATCCCCAGCGTGCCTGGAGGGCGGTGAGGATGCGATCGATGACAAGCTGCAGGGCGTGCGGCCCCTGCGCGGGGTCCGCCAGGTCGCGCAGGGTGACGGCGCGCAGGTACGCCTCGGGAGACAGGAGGGCGGGCTTCATGGCTGTGCTCCGGGTTCGTCTCGGTGGATGACGGATTCGTGGATTCCTGGACACGAAAAAGCCCCCCGGACCGCGTCCAGGGGGCGCCGGCCCAAGAGGCCGCGCCGGAGAAAGCCGTGTCAGCGGCTCAGCCGCGCGCGCACGCTTTCCACACCCCGGACCGGGTCGGGGGGCAGATAAATCGGCGGGTGCGCGCGGCGGTCATCATCATCATCGATCGAAATCCGGTGTGTGCCTGCTCGTCCTCCCAATCTAGCCACGGGACGGGGGAGGGTTCAAGACGCATCCGCGGAGAAGTCGGGAAGCTGGCGTTCGTCCACCGCCTGCTGAGCGTCAGTGCACCGTTGCCCACGATGCGCGCGGACACCCTGCCCCCCGACGTCGTCGCTCAACCCCTGGTGAGCGGATTTTCAACAATCGGCCCCCGAAGCAGCGGTACTGACGATCAACGTCACGAGCGCCACGATCGTGACCATCCTGCGCAATGAAGCCCCAGGGTCTGGAATGACGAGCAACTCGATGGAGCCTGGGTACGTGGATACCCAGCAAACGCCCGGGACGCCGAGCCTTTCCCGGTTCCAGGCGGTCAACAATCCCGACAAGCCGCTGGTACACCTGCGCAGAGTCAATCGCGAGAAGGTGATGGACGACGTTGCCCGCGCCGTGGAAGACGCGCTGAAGCGGTAGCGCGGACCGACGCGAGCGGATGGACGAGGGGAGCGGCGACGTGCCGTTCCCCTTCGTCGTCTCCGCTACTCCGCCATCACGATCGCGCAGGCGGCGTTGCCCAGCACGGGCGCGACCTCCGCGAAGCCGCGGTGGGGGCCGGCGAGCACGTCGAAAGACTCGAAGCTCGTCAGCGCGAACACCAGCTGCTCCAGCTCGTCCATCCGCCCCGCCCGCCAGGGTGCGCGCGTCGCCTCGATCCGCCCCAGCAGCGTGCGGATGAAGCCGCGGCGGCGCTCCTCGCGGCCGCGCAGCGCCTCGGCGACGTCGGGCTGCAGGGCGGCCAGCGCGTGCACGCGGCGCTTGACGGTGCGATCCACCGAGTAGTAGCGCGCCATGATCCGGAACAGGGCGCGGAGGGCATCCAGCGGATCGTCCTCGTGCAGCGCCGTGGCGATCCCGGCGGGGCCGTGGATGCCGCCGCGCACGGCCAGCCAGTTGAACAGCGCCTCCAGCACGGCGGCCTTGCTGCCGAATTGGTTGTACACGGTCATCCGCGCCACGCCCGCCCGCCGCGCCACCGC
>DATING010001197.1:0-2138 GCA_035474555.1 Longimicrobium sp.
AGGCCGACAGTGTGAAGTTGTAGCCGCGAATTCATTCGCTCGCCGCTCGCCTCCGCCACACTCTGCCACGCGTCCGTATCCATCTGCCCCCGCGTCCCGATCCGTCCTCCGTCCCGCCTCACCCGCCCCGCGGCTCACCCCCCGAACGCGGCGACCAGATCCGCGGCGGGGACGCGGTAGTCTGAGAGGCGGACGCCGCGCAGGGGCTCCGGCACCCGCGGCCGGTCGAAGCGCACGTAATCGAACTCCGCCGCCAAGTCCGTCGGCCGGTCCGTGATCACGCGCCGGTTGAACGCGGCCGCGTCGGTCCACAGCTCCGGCACCAGGTCCCAGCCGCTGTACGCGTTCACGCCCACCTGCACCGTCCGCGGCAGGTCGGGCCGAAAGAAGCGTTCCTGCAGCGTCCACTCCGCCGCGCCCTCCGCCCGCGCGAACAACAGGAAATCCGCGCGCACCCGGACGATCCGCAGCTCCATCCACCCCGCCGGCACCGGGTGCAGGTTCAGCGCGGAGCGGCCGTTCACCGTCGTCTTGGTCTCGATCACCGGCTGGCCCGCCTGCCCCGCGATCCCCGTCGTGGCAAAGAGCCAGTTCTCCGCGCGCGGCTCCCACGTGGCGGCGGTGGTGCCGCGTGGCTCGCGCACCATCAGCCCCGCCAGCGACCAGGTGACGGACGGCAGCGCGCCGCCCGTGCCCCGCGCCCGCACGCGCGTGGTCGCCACGAAGTCGCCCGTGATCTCCTGGAAGAGAAACGGCCCGCGAAAGTCCGCGTACCATCCGCTCACCGCCGGCTCCAGGTACAGCGCGCCGGGCGCGGTGCCGGCCGCGTCCATCGTCCGGATCATCTCCGGCCACCCCTCCGCCGCCGCGTGCGACGTCCATCGCCCCAGCGACGCCGGGCTGTCGAACTCGTCACTGAGCGAGGTGATCGGCGGCAGGGGCGCCCCGTCCTGGGGTCCGCCGGGTCCGGCCACCACCCGCCGCTGCGCCGAAAGCGGGAGCGCCAGCAGCACGGCGGATGCGAAAAGGAGGATGGATCGAAGCATGTCAGGATGCGCGGAGGAGGACGAAATCGACGTTGTCGACAATCACACATCGAACGCTTTCGTGCAACCCGCTCTGACGAATCACACGCGCATCTAACCAATTCCTCACCGGTGGGTCAGGGGATTACGATCTTCCCCTCGCGCAGCCACTGGGCTGCGGTGTGGGTGTGCACGATCACAACGCGATGTTGAGCCGCCTGATAGATAGCGATCCGGTTCTCCTCGCGGACATCCTTCCTATAGTCGAGGAAATCCTTGAAATTGCTGGTGACGAGCAGATCCGCTCTCCCGGCGACGGCGACGTCGAGCACGTGTGCGTCTTCCGTGTCCCGTAACGGGATGAGGCCCGTCCCTCCCAGCATCAGGTGAGGCGGCTCCAAGTCCGGCCCCAGCGCCGCATACCCCGCGATGGCGGAGAGCAACGCATCGGCTTCAACACGCGGGATACTCCATTTCTCCTCCCACACTTTCCGCAGCCGGTCCAGCATCCCCCACGAGATCACGAGTTGGATCGGCCCGAGCGCGGACTCACCGCGCCGGACGGCCGCCACGAGGGCTTGGGCGGCGGTGTCCGTGTGCCCCAGTTGGAGCCCGCGCAGGTAGGTGACGTACACGTTCAAATCCAGGCACACACGCAGGACCTTGCTGGGGGCCCCCATCTGGGGATCGCTCTGATTGGCGGCTCCAGTCAGGGCGTCCTCCACCGCCGGGGTTCAGACGGTTCCTGGCTGTCTCGCAGGCGCGCACGTTCATGGGACGTGAGCGCGTTCGCCTCCGCGATGATGTCGTCCTCCGACTGCAGCGCATCTGCAGGCGGCATGGAGGCGACCACGCGCCGCTCCGCGATCTCGAACTGCGCATCCAGCAGCAGGCGTCCCATCTTCCGGCTCACGCGGGCCAGGTCTTCCTCCGTCCCAAGTGCCTGAAGATACCGGAGTGCGGCATGCGCCTCCGGCGGGAGCTGCAGGTACAGGTTCAGCGCGGCGGACGCGATCTGGGAAGGACTGCGGTCCTCGACCCGGGACACGTGCTCCATCCGGCGCGCGGTATCGTCGCTCGCGTGCATCGAGATCGTCTTTCCTGCCATGCAAT
>DATING010001198.1:0-3516 GCA_035474555.1 Longimicrobium sp.
TCCTTCGGTCGGCGCCAAAGATCGCGTCACGGGAGAGTGCCGGCGGCGCCTCCCTCAGGAAAACAAAGTAGGGCGGGGATAAACTCGGCGGAGCCGGGCATCCGGAGCCCGCGTACATCACGGTCAGAACCGCATCAGAACACGGGCGAGATCGAGACGCGCCGCGGCGGTCGGGCACGGGCGAGTAGATCCTTCGGTCGGCGCCGGGGATCGCGGCACGGGAGAGTGCCGGCGGCGCCTCCCTAAAGGAAAACAACGGTCCAGGCGTGGTTCAGCCCGGCTGAGGGGGGCATCCAGGCTCCGCGGGACACACCAGGGGGCTTCGAGAAGGCCCCTCATCCACACGAGCAGACACCACACGCGCGACATGAGCCAGCAGGCGGTTTCCCTCCAGAACCTCACCCCCGAGCAACTCGCGAAGCTGCAGGAGCGCCTGCGCGTGCTCCGCGGCGAGAACCCCGCGCCGGCGGGGATCCCGCGGCGCACGGGCACGGGGCCGGTGCCGCTCTCGTTCGCGCAGCAGCGGCTGTGGTTCGTGGACCGGCTGGAGCCGCAGAACACCGGCTACAACACGCCCACCGCCCTGCGGCTGCGCGGCGCGCTGGACCTCGGCGTGCTGGCCCGCAGCCTGGACGAGGTCGCTCGCCGCCACGAGACCCTGCGCACGTCGCTCCCCATCATCGACGGCGAGCCCATGCAGGTGATCGCGCCCCCCGCGCCACGCCCCCTGCCGCTCGTGGACCTGGCCGCGCTCCCCCCCGACGTGCGGGAGCGCGAGGCCCAGCGGCTGGTGCGCGAGGAGCCCCTGCGCCCCGTGAACCTGGAGACCGGGCCGCTGCTGCGCACCACCCTGCTGCGGCTGGCGGAAGAAGAGCACGTGGTGCTGTTCACCGTGCACCACGTGATCTCCGACGCGTGGTCCACCCGCGTGCTCATGCGCGAGCTCACGGTGCTGTACGGCGCCTTTTCCCGCGGCGAGCCGTCGCTCCTCCCCGAGCTGCCCGTCCAGTACGGGGACTACACCCTGTGGCAGCGCGAGCGCGTCTCCGGCGCCCTGCTGGAGGAGCAGCTGGCGTACTGGCGCGACAAGCTGGCGGGCGCGCCGGCCGCGCTGGAGCTGCCCACCGACCGCCCCCGCACGGCGTGGCCGGACCCGGCGGGCTTCATCCGCCCCTTTCACCTCCCCGCCGAGCTGGGGAGCGCCCTGGAGGCGCTGGCGCACCGGGAGGGCGCCACCCTGTTCATGACGCTGCTGGCCGCGTGGCAGCTGGTGCTGGGCCGCTGGGCCGGGCAGCACGACGTGGTGGTGGGCAGCCCCATCGCCAACCGCACCCGGCGCGAGGTGGAGGGGATCATCGGCCTGTTCGCCAACACGCTGGCCCTGCGCGGCGACCTTTCCGGCGATCCCACCTTCCTGGAGCTGCTCGGCAGGGTCCGCGAGACCGTGCTGGGCGCCCACGCGCACCAGGACCTCCCCTTCGAGCGGCTGGTGCAGGCGCTGGACGTGGACCGCGCCGCCGCCTCGTCGCCCGTCTTCCAGGCGATGATGGTGTTCGGCTCGCTGCAGGCGCACGACACGCTCAACATGGGCGACGTGGAGGCCATCCCCATGGAGATCGGCACGGGGGCGGCCCTGTTCGACCTGGTGCTGATGATGAGCGAGTGGGAGGGCAACGTCTACGGCGCGCTCGACTTCCGCACGGCCCTCTTCGACGCGTCCACCATCGACCGGCTGCTGGGCCACTACCGCGTGGTGCTGGAAGCCGTCGCGGCGGATCCCGGGCGGCGCATCTCCACCATCTCCCTGCTGACGCCGGCGGAGCGCCACCAGCTCCTCGCGGAGTGGAACGCGACGGAGATGGACGTCCCGGCGCGGGACACCGTCCACGGCCTTTTCGCCGCCCAGGCCGCCCGCACGCCGGACGCGACCGCCCTCGTTTTCACCGGGGGAACGCTGGGGTACGGCGAGCTGGACGCGTGGGCCAACCGCCTGGCGAACCACCTGCGCGGGCTGGGCGTGGGCCCGGAGACGCGCGTGGGCGTGTGCCTGGAGCGCACGCCGGCGCTGGTCGTCGCCCTGCTCGCCGTGCTCAAGGCGGGCGGCGCGTACGTTCCCCTGGACCCGGCGTATCCCCGCGAGCGGCTGGGGTGGATGAGGGAGGATGCGGACGTCCGCTGGGTCCTCACCACGGACGCGCTCGCCGGCCGCCTGCCGGAGGGCGCGGAGCCCATCCCCGTGGACACGCGGGCGGAATCCATCGCGACGGAATCGGCCGATGCGCCGCCGGTCGACGTGCATCCCGAGAACCTGTCGCACGTCATCTTCACCTCCGGCAGCACGGGGCGGCCCAACGGGGTGATGATCCGCCATCGCGCCGTCGCCGTCCTCCTGCACTGGATGCGGGCGACGATCGCGGACGAGGAGCGCGCGGCGGTGCTGGCCTCCACCTCCGTGAGCTTCGACGTGTCCGTGGCGGAGATCTTCGGCACGCTGTGCTGGGGCGGCACGCTGGTCCTGGTGGAGAACGCGCTGTCGCTCCCCGAGGTCGCGGACCAGGGGATCCGCTCCGCCAGCATGGTCCCCACGGCCGCGGCGGAGCTGCTGCGCGCCGGCGGCATCCCGGCCAGCGTGCGGTCGCTGAACCTGGGCGGCGAGGCACTGCCGGCGGACCTGGCGCGGGCGATGTACGACACGGGGACGGTGCGGACGGTCCGCAACCTCTACGGGCCCACGGAAGACACGAGCTACTCCACCGGGTGCGTGGTGGAGCCGGGCGCGGAGCGGGTGCTCATCGGCCGGCCGCTGGCGGGCGCGCGGGCGTACGTGCTGGACGAGGGCGGGCTCCCCGCGCCCGCCGGCGTCGCGGGCGAGCTGTACCTGGCGGGGGCGGGGCTGGCGCGCGGGTACGCGGGCCGGCCGGGGCTCACGGCGGCGCGCTTTCTCCCCGATCCGTTCGGCCCGGCGGGCGCGCGGATGTACCGGACGATGGACTGCGCCCGGTGGACGGCGGACGGCGCGCTGGAGTACCTGGGCCGCGCCGACTTCCAGGTGAAGGTGCGCGGATTCCGCATCGAGCCGGGGGAGGTGGAGACGGCGCTGCGCACGCATCCCGACATTCACCAGGCCGTGGTCGTGGCGCGCGAGGACGTGCCGGGGGACCTGCGGCTCGTGGCCTACCTGGTGGCGGGGGAGGGGCGCGAGGTGCCGCCCGTGCAGGCGCTGCGGGCGCACCTGGCGGCGCGGCTGCCGGAGCACATGATCCCCTCCGCCTTTGTCCCGCTGCACGCGCTGCCGCGCACGCCCAGCGGCAAGACGGACCGCCGCGCGCTTCCCGCGCCGGCCCTGTCGGCGGCGGCGGCGGACGGGGACGGGGACGGGGACGGGGAGGTGGAGCTGGGCGGGATGGTGCAGGAGATGGTGGCGGAGCTGTTCGCGGAGCTGCTGCACGTGCCGCGCGTGGGGCCCCGCGCGGACTTCTTTGCCCTGGGCGGGCACTCGCTGCTGGCCACGCGGCT
>DATING010001199.1:0-14925 GCA_035474555.1 Longimicrobium sp.
CGTCAGCGTATCCACCATCATCCAAATCCCTGTGCGGCAGCCACATGCGAAAAAAGACGCGCGGGAGCCCCCACCGGGCTCCCGCGCGTCGTGACGTGAACAAATTGTGCCGCCGCGGGATCACTCGATCACGCCGTCCTCCACCAGCACCATCATGGACCGTCCCTCCAGCGTGACCGTCTCGCCGTCCGGCAGGCAAAAGTGCCGCTCGGGCATGTCCGGGCGCGCCGTGTCCAGCAGCACGCACCACCCCCGCGACCGCCCGAAGTCCGGCAGGGTAAAGTCGATGGACGCGCCGTCCGCGTTGAGCAGGAGCAGGAAGTTCTCGTCCCGCACCTGCTCGCCGCGGTCGTTCCACTCTTCCATGGCGTCGCCGCCCAGCGCCATCCCGAAGCAGCGGACGTAGCCGGCGTTCCACTCCTGGTCCGTCATCTCCGTGCCCACGGGGCTCAGCCACACGATGTCGCGCACGTCGCTGCCGCGGATCTGCCGCCCGCGAAAGAACTTGCGCCGGCGAAAGGTGGGATGCTCCCGCCGCAGCCGCGACACCCGCCGCGTGAACTCCAGCAGCTCCTGGTCGCGCTCCGTGAGATCCCAGCTCACCCAGGCCACCTCGTTGTCCTGCGCGTACGCGTTGTTGTTGCCGTGCTGCGTGCGCCCCATCTCGTCGCCGTGGCAGATCATGGGGACGCCTTGGGAGAGCAGCAGCGTCGCCATGAAGTTGCGCTTCTGCCGTTCCCGCATGCGGATGATGTCGGGGCGGTCCGTAGGCCCCTCCACGCCGAAGTTGTACGACAGGTTGTGGTTGTCGCCGTCGCGGTTGTGCTCGCCGTTGGCCTCGTTGTGCTTGTGGTTGTACGAGACCAGGTCGTTGAGCGTGAACCCGTCGTGCGCCGTGACGAAGTTGATGCTGGCGTGGGGGCGGCGGCCGTCGTTCTCGTACAGGTCGCTGCTCCCCGTGAGCCGGTAGCCCAGCTCGCCCACGGTGCCCGGGTCGCCGCGCCAGTACGCGCGCACCGTGTCGCGGTACTTGCCGTTCCACTCGGCCCAGAGGACGGGAAAGTTGCCCACCTGGTACCCGCCCTCGCCCACGTCCCACGGCTCCGCGATCAGCTTTACGCGGCTGAGCACGGGGTCCTGGTGGATGACGTCGAAGAACGACGACAGCTTGTCCACCTCGTGCAGCTCGCGGGCGAGGGTGGAGGCCAGGTCGAAGCGGAAGCCGTCCACGTGCATCTCCTGCACCCAGTAGCGCAGGCTGTCCATCACCAGCGTGAGCGTCTGGGGATGCACCAGGTTGAAGGAGTTGCCCGTCCCCGTGTAGTCCATGTACATCCGGGGATTTCCGGGCACCAGCCGGTAGTACGTGCGGTTGTCGATCCCCCGGAACGAGAGGGTGGGCCCCAGGTGGTGCCCCTCCGCCGTGTGGTTGTACACCACGTCCAGGATGACCTCGATGCCGTCCGCGTGCAGCGCGCGCACCATCTCCTTGAACTCGCGCACCTGCCCGCCGTAGTCGCGCACGGAGGCGTAGCGCCCCGCGGGGGCAAAGAAGTTGAGCGTGTTGTAGCCCCAGTAGTTGCGCAGCCCCTTCTGCACCAGGAAGTAGTCGTCCACGATCTCGTGCACGGGCATCAGCTCCAGCGCCGTGATCCCCAGCGACTTGAGGTGGCCGATGATGGCGGGGTGCGCCAGCGCCGCGTAGGTGCCGCGGATCTCCGGGGGCACCTCGGGGTGCAGCATCGTCAGTCCCTTGACGTGCGCCTCGTAGATGACCGTCTCATGCCAGGGGACGGACGGCGGCGCGTCGCCCCGCCAGTCGAAGTCGTCGGCCATGACGACGCCCTTGGGCACCCCGGCCGAATCGTCCTCGTCGTCCAGCACCCAGTCTTCGCCGGGCTGGTCGAAGTGGTAGGCGAACGGGTGGTGCTCCCACCTCACCCGGCCGGCCAGGGCGCGGGCGTAGGGATCCACCAGCAGCTTGAACGGGGTGCAGCGCAGGCCGCGGCCGGGATCGTACGTGCCGTTGATCTTGTAGCCGTAAAAGGTGCCCGGCCGCAGCCCGGGGACGTAGCCGTGCCACACGTACGCCGTGCGCTCGCGCAGCCGGTAGGTCTGCACGGGCTCCTCGTCCCCGGGGGACAGGAAGACGCACAGCACCACGTCCACGGCCTGCTCGGAGTAGATGGCGAAGTTGGTGCCCTCCGCGTCCGGCGTGGCGCCCAGGGGCCAGGGGCGGCCGGGCCACGCCGTGCGCGCGCGGTCCAGCAGCCCGGGGACGTACAGCTCCGGCCGCCGCGTCTGCGGCAGGTGCGCGGGCCCGAACGGGCTGGGCACGCGCGGCCGCCCGAAGTGCGCCTCCTCCCCCGCCCCCTCGCCCGTCTCCGCCGCGTACTCCCCGTCCAGCGGCTCCACGTCCGGTACCGCGAGCCCGTCGAACCCGTCCGGGATCCGCACCCCGTCGAACGTCCCGGGGCTGTCTTCCGCCGCGTGGGCCGCCGCGGCTTCCGCTTCCATGGAGGCGTAGGCCTCCGCCTCTTCCACGGCGTGCGCGTACACGGCGGGCGAGGCGTAGGTGTCCGGCTCCGCGTCGGCGTCCACGTGGCTCACCGGGTTGCGGAGATCGGGAAACCCGCCGGGATGCGGCCCCTCCGCGAAGTACGGGGGCACGTCCGCCCCGCCGTGCTGCTCGCCGCGATGCTCCGGGTGTCCGCCCTCGTGCGCGTGACCGCCGGACGCGCCGTGCCCGCCGCCGTGCGCGTGGTCCGCGGGAGGATCGTTCACGCGCGCGTCCGCATCCCCGTGCTCGCCGGCAGCGAGCGCGTGCGGATCGGCCGGCGCGCCGTGCCCGCCCTCGCGCGGATGCCCGGCATCATGTCCACCCTCGCCAGGATGCGCGACGTCGTGCGGATGCTCGGCGTGCGGCGGGTCCCATCCGCCGTGCGCGTCGCCGTGCTCGCCGGACGCGAGGGCGTGCGGATCGGCGGGGGCGGACGGCGCGCTGTCGTGGGATGGGTCCGGCGGCGAGTGGCCGTCGTGGTGCGGATCGAAGTGCATCCTGCTGCTTTCCGTGGATCGACTGTGCATCCGCCGTCATCGCGCCGCACAGATCGATGGATCGCGCGGCGTGGCGGGGCGGATGGATTCGCTGCGGCGGCCGCGCGAGCCCGCTCGATGCGGACCGTGCGCCTGTGCCGCGTTCGTACGCTACCGTACGCGGCTCGCCGGGACGGCTACAACCTCACCCGCGCGGGCGCCGGGGACAAGGCGTGGGGCGGGCGGATGTCGTCCGGCCGCAATTTCCCGAGCGCGTGGAGGATTGCCGTGCCCCACCCTGGCAGAGCGAATGAATTCGCCGCAACGACCACACGAAGTCCGCCTTCGCGGACTCTCCGTCCCGGGCGAGTGCCACGCCGCCGGCCGGCCACCGTGCACGGGCTGGGTTCTCCCCTCTCCGCGAGGAACGAGCGGGGAGAGGCCGGGGGAGGGGCCGCCCGCTGCCGGCGTGATCCATCCCTCCCCGCTCCCGACCCGCGGTCCGGACCGCCGTTGCTGGCTGTCCACTGTAACCTGTCCCCTGTAACCCGCAGTTCCGCCGTTGCCCGCTATTCCCTATTCCCTATTCCCTATTCCCTATTCCCTGCCGTGCCCGCTTCTTGCTCCGCCCCCCGCCCGACAGAAACCCAGCCCAACTCGGAACAGGCCCAGACGTGAACCCGACGGACGACAGCGCCACGGCACCCGGCGCGCGCATTCCCACCGCCACGTACCGCATCCAGTTCAACGCCGGCTTCACCTTCAGGCAGGCCACGGACATCGTGCCCTACCTGGCGGAGCTGGGCGTGAGCGACCTGTACGCATCGCCGTACCTGCAGGCGCGCCCCGGCAGCATGCACGGATACGACATCGTGAACCACGCCGCCCTCAATCCCGAGATCGGCACGGAGCACGACCATGCGCGGATGTCGGCCGCGCTGCGGGAGCACGGACTGGGCCACCTGCTCGACATCGTCCCCAACCACATGGGCATCGGCGGCGGCGCCAACGACTGGTGGATGGACGTGCTGGAAAACGGCTGGAGCAGCCCCTTCGCCGACTACTTCGACGTGGACTGGCGCCCCCGCAAGCCGGAGCTGGAGGGCAAGGTGCTCCTCCCCGTGCTGGGCGACCAGTACGGCAGCGTGCTGGAGCGCGGCGAGCTGCAGCTGGCGTACGCGGACGGCCGCTTTCAGCTCCAGTACTTCGAGAACACCTTTCCCGTGGCCGCCGCGCCCACCTCGGCCGTGCTGCGGCTGGCGCTGGAGACGCTGGACGACGTGCTGGACACGGAGCACCCCGACCGCATGGAGCTGGAAAGCCTGGCCCTGGCCGTGGCCCGGCTCCCCGCCCGGCGGCAGACGGACCCCGCCAGCGTGGAGGAGCGCCGGCGCGAAAAGCGGGTGGCGCAGCTGCGGCTCGCCACGCTGTACGGGCATTCGGAAGAGGTGCGGACGGCGCTGGACGCGGCCGTGGAGACGTACAACGGCACCCCGGGCGATCCCCGCTCGTTCGACCGGCTGGACGCGCTGCTGGGCGAGCAGTCATACCGGCTGGCGTTCTGGCGCGTGGCGGCGGAAGAGATCAACTACCGGCGCTTCTTCGACGTCAACGACCTGGCCGGCGTGCGGGTGGAATCGCCCAAGGTGTTCCAAGACACGCACCGGCTGATCCTGCGCCTGGTGCGCGAGGGCAAGGTCACGGGGCTGCGCATCGACCACCCGGACGGCCTCTTCCACCCCCGCGAGTACCTGCGCGACCTGCAGCGCGAAACGGCCGGGCTGGATGCCGCGGAGCCGTTCTACGTGCTGGTGGAAAAGATCCTCACGGGCGACGAGCCGCTGCCGGAGGATTGGCCCGTGGCGGGCACGGTGGGATACGAGTTCCTGAACGAGGTCAACGGCCTGTTCGTGGACCCGGACGCCGAGGCGCGGATGGACGCCATCTACCGCGCGTTCACGGGCGCCACCTTCCGGTTCGAGGACCTGGTCTACGAGAAGAAGCGGCTGATCCTGCGCTCGGCGCTCGTGAGCGAGCTCACGGTGCTCACGACCATGCTGGACCGCATCAGCGAGCGAAACCGTTGCTCGCGCGACTTTACCTGGGGCGCCCTGCGCGATGCCCTGCGCGAGGTGGTGGCGGCGTTTCCCGTCTACCGCACCTACGTGGACGCCTTTGCCGGGCAGGTCGCCCAGCGCGACCGCGACTACGTGGACCGCGCCGTGCGCCGCGCCAAGCGCAGGAACCCGGGGACGAGCGGGCTGATCTTCGACTTCGTGCGCAACATCCTGCTCCTGCACTGGCCCGACGAGCTGGACGAGGAGGCGCGCCGCGAGCACGCCGCCTTCGTGATGAAGTTCCAGCAGCTCACGGGGCCCGTCATGGCCAAGGGGGTGGAAGACACGGCGTTCTACGTGTTCAACCGCCTCGTCTCGCTCAACGAGGTGGGCGGCGAGCCGGACCGCTTTGGCCGCACGCCGGAGGAGTTCCACGTGGCCATGCTGGACCGGGCGCAGCGCTGGCCGCACGCGCTTTCCACCAGCAGCACGCACGACACCAAGCGCAGCGAGGACGTGCGCGCCCGCATCAACGTCCTCTCCGAGATCCCGGAGCTGTGGGCCCAGCAGGTGGAGGCGTGGGCCGGCTACAACGCCCGCCACAAGCGCACGGACGACGAGGGGCACGAGATCCCCGACCCCAACGACGAGTACCTGCTGTACCAGACGCTGGTGGGCGCGTGGCCCTTTGGGCAGGTGGACGAGCAGGCGCGCGAGGACTTCGTGGCGCGGCTGCAGGCGTACGTGGCCAAGGCCACCCGCGAGGCCAAGACGCACACCAGCTGGATCAACCCCAATGCCGCGTACGACGAGGGGCTGGCCGCGTTCGTCGCCGCCATCCTGGAGCCGGACAACACCTCGTTCCTGGAGGACCTGGTCCCCTTCCAGCGGACCGTCGCGCGGCTGGGGATGGTCAACGCCCTCGCGCAGACGCTGGTGAAGCTCACGGCCCCCGGCGTCCCGGACGTGTACCAGGGGCAGGAGTCGTGGGATTTTTCCCTGGTGGACCCGGACAACCGCCGGCCGGTGGACTACGCGCTGCGCCGCCGGCTGCTGGACGGCCTGCGGACGCGGCGGGAGGAGACGGACGGGGCCACGCTGGCGCGCGAGCTGGTGGAGGGGTGGGAGGACGGGCGGATCAAGATGCACGTGGTGCAGCAGGCCCTGCGCCTGCGCGCCGCGCTCCCGGCCGTGTTCGGCACGGGCGCGTACCTGCCGCTGACGCCGGAGGGGGAGCACGCGGCGCACGTGGTGGCGTACGCGCGCACGGCGGATGGCGCCGCGGCCATCACGGTGGTGCCGCGGCTGGTGGCCGCCCTGACCCGCGACCGCGACCTCGCGCTCCCCGAGGCGCGCGACTGGTCGGGTACCCGCATCCCCCTGCCGGACGAGCTCACGGGCCGCTGGCGCAACGTGCTCACGGGCGAGGAGCTTCGCGCGGGCGCGGACGGGCTGGATGCCGAGCAGGTGTTCGCCGCCTTCCCCGTCGCGCTGCTGGAGAGGATGGGGTGATGGATTCCGTGCCGCGCGCCGGGTGCGTGACCCCTGATTGAACCCCGCGCTTGTTTTCCTGAGGGAGGCGCCGCCCGATCCCGCCCGTGCCGGACCCCGTGGCGCCGACCGAAGGATCTACCGTCCCGTGATCGACCTCCGTCTCCGTCGCGCTGCTGGAGCGGATGGGGTGACGGGATCCACGCCGCGCGATCCCAGTTGTTTTCCTGAAGGAGGCGCCGCCCGATCCCGCCCGTGCCGGACCCATGGCGCCGACTGAAGGATCTACCGTCCCGTGATCGACCTCCGCGTCCGTGCACCGACTGTCCCACCGGCGGGACGGTCTCGTGCACCGGGCGGATGTCATGCGCGGCGGGGTAGATCCTTCGGTCGCGCGCGGAGAACGGTGGTTCGTCGAGTACCGGCGTGCGCTCCCTCAGGAAAACAAATCTGGGGATGCGAGGCTGATTGGAGGGGCAGAATGGCGCCCACCTCGCCCGTTCTCGCCGCCATCCGCCATCCGCCATCCGCCATCCGCCATCCGCCATCCGCCCGATCCGGTAGATCTCCATCTCACGAAAACGCCGAGGCCCCGGGAGCCGATCGCTCCCGGGGCCTCGTTCGTTCCTTCGTTCGTGCCGAAAGCCCGCGTCAGCGCGACGCGGCCATCGCGCCCACGATCACGATGGGGCCAGAGGGCGCAGGCAGCCCGCCCGTGGGCTCCAGCGTCACGGCCACGGCCGCCAGCGAGTCCGCCGGCAGCGCGTACGTGGCCTGCACCTGCGCCTCGCCGCGGGGGCCGGGGCGGAACGTCGGCGCGGGCAGCTTGCGCCCGCCGGGCGTGATGAGCCACAGCTGGTACTCGCGGCCGGCCTGCACCGCGGGCATGTTGTGCGCAAAGAACGTCCAGCGGTCCGTGCGCCGGTCCCAGAACATGCGCCCGCCCGGCTCCGCCTGCTCCGCCGACGCCATGTCGATCACCTGCACGGTCGGGGCGGACATGGCCGCCAGCATGGCCTCGCGCTCGTCCAGCGTACGCTCCAGCTCCGTCCGCTCCCCCTCCGCGGCCGCCACCTGCCCTGACAGCGCATCTACCCGCTCGCGCAGGTTCAGCGCGTACGCACCGGCGCCCAGCAGCAGCAGGAGCGACGCCGCCGCGGCCAGCCACGGCAGCACCGGCGCCCGCCGGCGCGACGGCGCGGCGGTGATGGGGGTCACCTGCGTGACGTCGTCCCGGTCGCGGAACCGGGGAACGGCCGTGGGCGCGGGGGCCGCGGGCACCACCTGCGTCACGTCGTCGCCGTAGGGCGACGGCGCCCCGCCCACCAGCGTGCGGTCGGACACGTCGTCGTCGCGGTCCAGGCCGCGGTCGGCGGCGGCGCGGGCCAGCAGGCGGGCGCGGACGCGGTTGGAGCGGGCGGCGTCCGTGGGCGCCGCCGGCGAAGCGTAGGCCAGCACCCCGGCCCCGGCGCGCAGCTCCGCCAGCTCCGCCCGGCACGCCGGACAGGCGGCCAGGTGGGCGTGGAGAAGCGTGCGCTCCTCCCCGTCCAGCGCACCGAGCGCCTCGGCCGCCAGGGCGGCCCGCATCTCGTCGTGCATGGTTTCCGGAGTCATGCGGGTTCCTCGCGCAGCACCGACAGCGCCTCTCTTAGTTTCTGCAGGGCCAGCCGGGCACGGGTCTTTACCGTTCCCAGGGGCTGGCCGGTGGCCGCGGCAATCTCCGTCTGGCTCATGCCGCGAAAGTAGGCCATCTCAACCGTCTCGCGCTGCTCGGCCGGCAGCCGCTCCAGGGCCGCCCGCACCAGGCGGCGCGTCTCGTCCAGCTCGGCCGCGTCCAGCGGGCCGCCCACCTCGATGATGGGCTCGGGCGCCCCGTCGCCGTCCATGCTGGACGTGACGCTGGCGCGCTGCCACCCGCGCAGCCGCACGCGGTCCAGGGCGCGGCTGCGGGCGATGACCACCAGCCAGCCGCTGATGCCGCCGCGGGATGCATCGTACCGCCCGGCCTGGCGCCATGCCTGCCAGAACGTTTCTTCCACCAGCTCTTCCGCGTCGTCCGGCTCGCCGACGACGCGCAGCACCACCGAGTGCACCAGCGGCGCCCAGCGGTCGTACAGCTCGCCCAGGGCGGACTCGTCGCCACTGGCCATGCGGCGCAGCAGCTCCGCGTCGTCCCCGGGGGGAAGCCGTGATGGAGCGCTGGACGCGGGCGGTGCCGTTTGCGTCTGCTGCTGCAAAGGGTTACGCGTGTGCGGGGCAGAAAGGATTCATCCGCGCCAACTTGCGGCAAAGGTGGTACACCGCGCAAGTCCGCGCCGGGCCCTACGCGCCCTTGCATCCCCGGTGCCGCTCCCTCATCCGCACACCCCGCCGACCAGGTAGTCCACGGAGTAGGGCTGGAACACGCACCCCTGCCGCACGGGCACGTAGAGGGGGCCGCCGTCCATCCCTGCCTCGCGAAAGAACGGGATGCCGCGGTGCTCGCCGGCCCGGGCCAGGAGCTCCGGGGGCAGCACGCGCTCCGGGCCGTACTTCACGAATCGGTATCCCCGCCACGGAAGCGGCTCGTCGGCGGTGAACCACGCCGTGCCGGCCGCATACTCGTTGCGCGCGGCCGTCCCCCCGTCTCGCCCGGGAGGACCGAACGACGTGTCCCGCGTGACGGTGTCGTACACGGCCGTCACGTCCACGAGCCCGCCGTTCTGCACCACGCACACGCGGATGTCGCGCTGGGTGATCCCCTGCCGCGCCGGCTGAGACGGTGCAGGCGCGACTTCCGCAGGGACCACCGCCGCTGCCTTGGATCCCGATCCGCACGCCGTCAGCAGCCATCCAGCGGCAAGGAGCGGAAGCCGGGTCCACCCACGTCCCGCGGTGCGGTCTCGCATCTTCGCTCCCCCGCACGGATGAACAGGACCGGTGGAGCGGATAGCCATCATCCGCGCACGCTGCCGTAGAGCAGGTCGCTGGAGTACGCCTGGAACGCGCAGTCCGGCCGCACGGCGACGAACAGGCCGCTGTACGGGCCGCCGGAATCCCGCACCTCGGCGAACAGCATCACGCCCCGGTACTCGCCGATGCGCTTGAGCGGGTACGCCAGCGAGTGGTACGGAATCCCGTACTTGCCGTAGCGATACGGGGGCTGCTCCATCATCTCGTTGTTGATGAACCACTCCGCGTTCTGCGCGTACGCGTCCGTCAGCGGGTACACCTCCGCGAACGGCCGCCCACCCACCAACGTGTCGCCCGTGGTCACGTTGTAGCGCGCGGCAATCTCGCGCACGCCCTGCTCATCCACCACGCACACCTGCACGTCGCGCCACGGGTCCACGGACGCAACTGGAGGCGGCACGGGCGCGGGTGGCGGGGCGGGCGGCGGAGCGGGTGCCGGGCGCGCGGCAGGCTGCCCGCACGCGCCGACGCTCATCGCCAGCAGGATCGCCGCCGTCCGGGCACGACGGTGATTCGGCAAGATCTGCATCATCACCGGCTACCCGCGGACGCCGTTCAGGCGCGGCTCCAGCATGTACAGCTGGAAGACGCAGCCGGGGCGCGCCGGGACGTACAGCACTTCCGGCGGCCGGGGGAGCGGATCGTCGGTGAAGAGGGGCACGCCCCCGAACTCCCCCGCGCGCGCCAGGCTTTCCATGGGGACCACGCGCGGCGTGCCGTACTTCACGTAGCTGGCGCCCTCTACGATGATCGGCTCGTTGCGGATGAACCACGGGGCGCCCGCCGCGTAGCCGGTCGGCGTGCCCGCGGGCTCCCCCGGCGGCGCCCAGGTCGTATCGCCCGTCGTGACGTCGAGCGTGGCCGTCGCTTGGACGAGCTGGCCGCCCTCCACCATGCAGACGGAGAGGGCGCGCTGCACGGGCGCCGGCGCGATCGCGGGCACGGGCGAACGCGGCGGAGCATCATCCTCCCGGACGGCCCTTCCCGTGGCGCACGCGGCCAGCACGCCGAGCGCCAGGAGGATCGGGGGAATCGAACGGATCACCGCCATGGGACGACGTGTGTCGATGCGTGGAAACCGGTGACCCGCGCGTCCATATACAATGACCGCGCCGCGCCACAGCCGCCAGAGCAGGGCGCATCCATCATCCACCACGGTGGGAAAAAGCAGAGTTCGCGGAGAAAACAGACGAGTACGCCGAGGCCCCGATTCCGGCCTCTGCGTACTCTCTTTTCTACTCTGCGAACTCTGTGTTCAAAACCCCGGCGGATGCCCGGCGCCCGCGGAGATCGGGCGGCGGTGCACGAACCCGAAAACGCACGCCGGGCCGCGGCAAAAAAGCCACGGCCCGGCGCACTTCCGTCAGGACTGCGACGCGGCTACTCGCCGCGTACGCCGCCCACCTTCACATCGAGCTGGTACGGCTGGAACTCGCATCCCGGCCGCACGGGCACGTACAGCACCTCGGTGGCACCCGTGGCGCCCGCCTCGGCGAACACCGGCACGCCCATGTAGTCGGCCGTGCGCGTCACCTCGGTCACGCCCAGCACGCGCGGCAGGCCGTACTTCACGTACCGGCGGCCGTTCACGGTGATGGGCTCGTTGTTGATGAACCACGCGGCGCCCGCCGCGTAGCCCGTCGTGGCCGGGTACGCCTCCGAGAAGCGGCGCCCGTTCACGGTCGTGTCGCCCGACTGCGTGTTGTACTGCACCTGCACGTTGCGCAGCGCACCGTTCTCCACCACGCACACCTGGACGGCGCGGCCCTCCGGCAGCGGCGGGGGCGGCGGCGTCGCCGGAACCGGCGGCCGCGGAGGCGGCGGGGTCGGCGCCATGACGGGCGGCGGCGGGATCAGGTTGCCGAACATCATCTTGAGCCCGATCACCAGCCGTCCCGTGACGGCCACGGCATCGTCCGCGAGGCGCACGCGGGTGCCGCTGGGTGCCCGGATGGGCCCCATCCACGCGTCGTCCACGTGCACAGGCGAATCGTACACGTGCACGGCGGCCTCGCCGAACACGGCCAGGTTGCGGCCCAGGGGGATCAGGTCGATCCCCGCGCCGGCCGTGCCCTGCCCCACCGTCGCCTGCTTGGGCTGGAACGAGAGGCAGGCGCCCCGCGAGACCAGCGTGCCCTCGCACAGCGGCTGGTCTTCACCGGCCAGGTCGGTCGTCAACCCGCCGCCGCCCGCGAACAGGTACACGGACGAGAGCCAGCGCCCCGCGTCCGTCCGCGTGGCGAACGGCCGCAGGGCCAGGTTCAGGTCGTACAGGTAGGTGTTCATCACGTACGAGCCGCGCTCGCCCGCGTCGGTGAACGGGCTTTCGGTGTTCGGCAGCCGCATGGGCACGTACGCCCCGTGCAGCCGGATTCCGAACGTGGGCGTGAGCCAAAGGTTGGCCAGCGCGCCAAAGGCCGGGGCGTAGCCGGGCGCGTAGCCCTCCCCGTCGTCGTTCTCCACGGGGGAATCCGTTCCGTTGAGCGTGACCGTGCGGCTCTCGAACCAGTTGCTGGTCAGGGAGCCGCCCGCGTACACGCCCACGTCGAACCGGCTCGCGCGCCGGTCCATGTCCTGTGCCCGCGCGCCGTCGGCGGCCCCTACCAGCAGGGCCGCCGTGGCGGCGTAGGTCGGCAATCGTCTCATCGTGTCCTCGTCGGGACCGGGGTACCTGCAGGATCCATCAAAGTCCAGCCGTCCGGCACCGCGGCCGTCATCCGTGCCCGCCGGGAGTCAGAGGCAGACAGGCGGGGGTCGCGTCGGCCTTCTCGGGCCACGGTGCCGGGCGCGTGCTCGTCGTTACAGCGCCCGCAGCGCCGCCCGCGCCGAGTCGGCGCCGGCGGGGTGAAAGCGCGGGTTGATGTCCAGCGCCCGCCGCAGGTGCGTCCGCGCGCCGTCCCGGTTGCCCAGGGCGCGCTCGATCATCCCCGCGTGGTAGTGGAACGAGGCGTCCGCCGTCCCCAGCCGCAGTGCCCGCGCGGAGGCCGCCCGGGCCGCCGCGGGATCGCCGGACAGGTACAGCGCCCACCCCAGCATGTCCTGCCCCAGCACGTCGGGGCGAAGGCGCGCCTCCTCGCGGAGAAGCGCCAGCGTCTGCGGAAGGGCGCGGCGGTGGTCCAGCCGGAACTGGGTCCACTGCCGCGCGAACGGCTCCGGGTTGCCGGCGTAGCCCGCCTCCACGGCGGCGTACATCCGCTCCGCCGCCGCGGAATCCCCCAGCGCCGCGTGGGCGTCGCCCATCAGCGCCACGGTGGCCAGGTCCGCGCGCTCCCCGGCGCGCCCGCCGAGCTCCAGCACGCGCCGCCATTCGCCGCGCGCCGCCTCTACGCGGGCCAGCCCCGCGTACATCCGGTGGTCGCCGGGCTCCACGGCCAGCCCCTCGCGGAACGCGCGCTCCGCGTGGCGCAGCCGCCCGGCGCGCAGCTCGTAGTCGCCCACGCGCAGGTGGAACCACGAGACCTGCTCGCGCGGCAGGTCGCCGCGCCCCGCCGCCTGGTCGCGCGCGGCGTACAGGCGGTTGCGGGCCTCCACCGCCATGCCCTGCATCTCTTCCCAGCGGGCCAGGCGCGGGGCCACGGCCAGGTTGTCGCCGTGCCCGCCCAGCCGGCCAAAGCTGGCTGCGGCGGCGGGATAGTCGCCCAGCTCCATCTCGATCTCTGCCAGCAGCGCGCGGTACGAGGGCTTGTCGGGCTCCTCGTCCACGAGCGCCTGGGCCGCCACGCGCGCCTCGGCAAAGCGGTGCTGGGCCAGCAGGCTGCTGGCCAGCCCCAGGCGGGCGCTGCCGTTGTTCCGTTCCCGGCGCGCCAGCGACGCGCGCGCCTGGGCCTCGGCCCGTCGAAAGTCCTCGAAGTCGCCCGTTTCGCGCGCGCGCTGCAGGTACAGGTACGCCAGCCGCGCGCGGTCGCCGGCGCCGAAGGGGTCCTCGGCCGCCCGCCGCTCGAAGAGGGCGATGTCCGCCGTCCGCAGCCCGTGGTCCGCCATCTCCTCGGGCACCTGGGCCGGCAGCGGCGGCAGGGGCTCGCCCCCGAACGCCATCCGCCCCCCCGCCGCCGCCAGCGTCACGCCGATGAGCGCGAGCGCCGCCAGCGTCTGCCCGCGCATGGGCTTCCTCGTCATCCGCCGTACCCGGTCAGTTGGGGGTCGCCACGTAGGGAAAGACGGCCGCGTCGGCGCGGTCGTCGCTGTCCACGTTGTCCGTCACCAGCCCGGGGCTCACGTTGTTGTTGTTGCCCAGCGCGTTGCCAAAGATGACGGACAGCCCCTTGTCCACCACGTCGTCGCCCATGAGCTTGCGGCCGCCGTAGCCGTTGGCCGGGTCCAGCACGTAGGTCAGCCACCCCACGTTGGCGCCGTAGGGGCCGCCGCCCACCTTGTCGGTGCGCACCACGAGCATGTCGGGCGTGAGCGCGGCCGCCACGGCGGTGGCGTAGGCCGGGTCGCGCCCCGCCACGGTGGTCATGAAGCGGGAGATGTCGTCGCGGAACTGCACCACGTCCTCGCTGGGCACGCTGGTGTTGTAGTGCGGGTGCTCGCGCTTGTCGACGAACACCTCGCTGACCAGGGGGTTGCCCAGCCGCTCGATCTGGTCGAAGACGACGGCCGTGTTGCCGATGCGGATGGTGTCCGTCTTGACGACGATGACGTCGACGCTGTCGACCACGGTCACCACGTCGGTGATGGTGCGCGTATCTTCGCCGCAGCCGGCGGCAAGTCCGGCGGCCGCCAGGGCCGCGCAGATCGTGAATCGGGTTTTCATCAGTGGGCTCCGTGTGCGTTGGTTGGATGATCCGTGCGGCCGCGTGCTAGCGGCTCACGGTGGCCCACAGGCCGATGTTGTTGCCCGCGCCGCGCAGGGCGGACTCGGGGAGCTCCACCACGATGGCCATGCCGTTGAACGTGCGGAGAAAGTCCGCCGCGCAGCCGTGCGTCTGGTCGAACTGCGCCTGGCCGGGGTCGATCACGCCGCCCGTGCACTTGGGGCGGAACGCCGAGGCCTCGGGAGCCGGCCCGATCTGCGACAGGGGTCCGCGCGAGGGGCGCCGGTCGGGGATGATGCGGAAGAACTGGTCGAGGTCCAGGTAGAACGGATCGTCGCGCGGGCCGGCGAAGAGCTGCACCTGCGCGGCGCCGGCGCCGGTGGTCAGCACCGTGTTGATGTTGCCCAGGATGTCGGGCGTGGCCTTGGCGACACGGTTGTTGGGCCCGATGCTGGTGGGCGCCACGGGGCCAAACAGGGCCACGCGCTGGCCGCCGCCCTGCAGGTCGTCGAACTGGAACTGGAGCACCAGGTCTTCCACGGCGTCGCCGGTGTTGTCGACCTTGATCTGGTACAGCGCGTTGGCGTCGAAGCGCGCCGCCGCCGTCCCCGCCGGGGTGATGGGCGACTGCG
>DATING010001200.1:0-4592 GCA_035474555.1 Longimicrobium sp.
ACGGGGTACACCGAGGACGAGCTGCGGGCCGTCACCTTTCAGCAGATCACGCACCCCGACGACGTGTACGCCGACCTGGCGCACGTGGGGCGGCTGCTGGCGGGGGAGGCGGCGTGGTACGCCATGGAAAAGCGCTACATCCGCAAGGACGGCGCGATCGTCTGGGTGCTGCTCACCGTTTCCCTGGTCCGCGACCCCGACGGGGAGCCGCTGCACTTCATCTCGCAGATCCAGGACATCACGGAGCGCCGCGCGGCCGAGGACGCCCTGCGCGACACGGCGGCGCACCTGGAGGCACTCGTCCGCACGCAGCAGGACGTGGCCACGGCGGGGCTGGACCTGGAGCGGGTGATGGACACCATCGTCCGCCGCGCCGTGGAATTGACGGGCGCGCCGGGGGCCTCGGTGGAGATGGCGGAGGGCGACTTCATGGTGTACCGCGCCGCCGCGGGGACGCTGGAGGCGCACCGGGGGCTGCGGCTGCCCATCCAAGAGAGCCTGTCGGGGATGGCGGTGCTCACGGGGCGGCTGCTGCGCGCGGACGACACGGAAACGGACCCGCGCGTGCACCGCGAGGCGTGCCGCGCGCTGGGGATCCGCTCCATGCTCGTGCTTCCGCTCCTCGCCGAAGGGCGGGGGATCGGCGTCATCAAGGTGGCCCACCCGGAGCCCGGCGCGTTCGGCGAGCGGGCGGAGCACACGCTGGCCCTGCTGGCGGGATTGATGGCGGCCGCCCTGCGCGACGCGGTGGCCTACGAGACGGAGCAGACGCTGCTGGCCTCCAGCCGCCGCGCGGAGTCGCAGCTGGCCGCGTACGCCCGCGAGCTGGAGCGCAGCAACCGCGAGCTGGCGGACTTTGCCTACGTGGCCTCGCACGACCTGCAGGAGCCCCTGCGCAAGATCCAGGCGTTCGGCGACCGGCTGGCGGAGGGGAGCGGAGAGGCGCTGGGCGAGACGGGGCGCGACTCGCTGCAGCGGATGCAGGCGGCCGCGCAGCGGATGTCGGCGCTGATCCACGCCCTGCTGGACTACTCGCGGGTGGGCACCCGCCCCGCGCCGTTCGTTCCCGTGGACCTGGCGCAGGCCGCCCGCGACGCGGAGTCGGACCTGGCGGTGCGCCTGCAGTCCACGGGGGGGCGGGTGGAGATCGGCGCGCTGCCGGAGATCGAGGCGGACGGGATGATGATCCGCCAGCTGCTGCAGAACCTGGTGGGCAACGCCATCAAGTTCCACCGCCCCGGCGTGCCCCCCGTGGTGCGCGTGGAGGGCCGGCTGCTGGACGCGGACGAGGCGCCGCCCACGGACGCCGCGGAGGCGTGGGCGGAGTTGGCCGTGCGCGACAACGGCATCGGCTTCGAGCCCCGCTTCGCGGAGCGCATCTTTGCCCCGTTCCAGCGCCTGCACGGGCGGGGCGAGTACGACGGCACGGGGATGGGGCTGGCCATCTGCCGCCGCATCGCGGAACGCCACGGGGGCACGCTGGAGGCGCGGGGCGAGCCGGGCGCGGGCTCCGTCTTTCTCGTCCGCCTCCCCGTCCGCCGTCCGCCCACCGAGGAGGAAGCATGAGCAGCGACGCGCGCCCCATCACCATCCTGATGGCCGACGACGACCCGGACGACCGCCTGCTGGCCGCGGAGGCCATGCGGGAGAGCCGGGTGGCGAACGACCTGCGCTTCGTGGAGGACGGCGAGCAGCTGCTGGACTACCTGCGCCGCCGCGGGCGGTGGACGGATCCGGCGCAGTCGCCGCGGCCGGGGGTGGTGCTCCTCGACCTGAACATGCCGCGCATGGACGGCCGCGAGGCGCTGGCGGAGATCAAGGCCGACCCGGAGCTGCGCCGCATCCCCATCGTGGTGCTCACCACGTCGCGGGCCGAGGTGGACGTGCTGCGCAGCTACGACCTGGGGGCCAACTCGTTCATCACCAAGCCGGTGACCTTTGGCGGGCTGGTGGAGGCCATGCGCGTGCTGGGGCGCTACTGGATCGAGATCGTGGAATTGCCGCCCGAGGGCGGAGAAGGATCATGATGGGGATGGCAACCGAGGTGCTGCGCGTCCTGCTGGTGGAGGACGACGAGGACGACTACGTGCTCACGCGCGGCCTGCTGCGGGACGCGCGGGGGGTGCGCTTCGAGGTGGAGTGGCAGGGGACGGCCGCGGGCGGGCTGGCGGCCGTGCGGGGCGGGGGATTCGATGCCGTGCTGCTGGACCAGCAGCTGGGCGCCGCCAGCGGGCTGGACCTGCTTGGCCGCCTGACGGCGGATGCGGACACCCCGCCCGTGCTGCTGCTCACGGGCCAGGGCGACCCCGCGCTGGACGAGGCCGCCATGCGCGCCGGCGCGGCGGACTTCCTGGTCAAGCGCGGGCTCACGCCCCTGCTGCTGGAGCGCTCCATCCGCTACGCCGTGCAGCAGTCCCGCAGCGAGCGGGCCCTGCGCGAGAGCGAGGAGCGCTTCCGGCAGCTGGCGGAGAACATCGGCGCCGTGTTCTGGCTGCACGACCTGCACTCCGCGCGGACCATCTACGTGAGCCCCGCCTTCGAGCGCATCTGGGGGCGCCCGGTAGAGGAGATGTACGGCGATCCGGCGGTCTGGCTGGATTCCATCCACCCCGACGACCGGCCCCTGGCGGACCCGGCGCGCTTCTCCGAGCAGCCGTACGAGCAGGAGTACCGCATCCTGCGCCCGGACGGCAGCGAGCGGTGGATCCGCGACCGCGGCTTTCCCATCCGCGACGGGCAGGGCCGCGTGTACCGCACGGCGGGGATCGCGGAGGACGTGACGGAGCGCAAGCAGGCGCAGGCGGCGCTCGTGCAGCGCGAGGCGCACTTCCGCTCGCTCATCGAGAACGCCCACGACCTCATCATGATCGTGGACGAGCGCTGCGTCATGCGCTATCACAGCCCGTCGCTGGAGCGGCTGCTGGGCTACCCCCACGCGGAGCTGGCCGGTCGGGACGGCTTCGAGCTGGTGCACCCGGAGGACCTGCCGGGGGTGCTGGAGGTGTTCGGCGACCTGCTGACGCGCCCCGGCGGCGCCGTTCGCCACGAGTACCGCGTGTCCACGAGCGACGGCGGATGGAAGCTGCTGGACACCCGCGGCACCAACCTGCTGCACGACCCGGCGGTGGGGGGCATCGTCCTGAACTCGCACGACGTCACGGACCGCCGGCAGGCCGAGGAGGGGCTGCGGCTGAGCGAGGAACAGCTGCGGCAGTCGCAGAAGATGGAGGCGGTGGGACGGCTGGCGGGCGGGGTGGCGCACGACTTCAACAACCTGCTCACGGCCATCCAGGGCAACGTGGAGATGCTCATGCTGGAGGTGCCGCACGCGGGCGCCATCCGCGACGACCTGATGGAGATCAAGCGCGCCGCCACCCGCGCCGCCTCGCTCACGCGCCAGCTGCTGGCGTTCAGCCGCAAGCAGATGATCGCGCCCAAGGTGCTGGACGTGAACGCCGTGGTGCACGAGCTGGAGCGGATGCTGGTGCGGGTGATCGGCGAGGACGTGCAGCTGGAGACCAGCCTGGGCGCCGAGCACGCCACGGTGCGGGCGGACCCGGGGCAGCTGGAGCAGGTGGTGCTGAACCTGGCCGTGAACGCCCGCGACGCCATGCCCCGCGGCGGCACCCTGCGCATCCAGACGCGCGAAGTGATGCTGGGCGAGGCCGAGGCGCAGCGGTATCCGTACCAGGTGGACCCGGGCGAGTACGTGCGCCTGAGCGTGAGCGACACGGGGGTGGGGATGTCGCCGGAGGTGCTGGCGCGCGTCTTCGAGCCGTTCTTCACCACCAAGGAGCCGGGCAAGGGGACGGGGCTGGGCCTTTCCACCGTCTACGGCATCGTCAAGCAGAGCGGCGGCTACGTGTGGGCGGACAGCGAGGAGGGGCGCGGATCCACCTTTCGCGTGTACCTGCCGCGCGTGAACGCCGAGCCCGACCGCGTGGAGCCGCAGCCGCAGCCCGAGGCCGCGAAGCGGGCGGAGGGCGTGGTGCTGCTGGTGGAGGACGAGGAAGGGGTGCGCAGCCTGTCGCGGCGCATCCTGGAGCGCCGCGGCTATACGGTGCTGGCGGCGCGGAACGGCGCCCAGGCGCGGGAGATGTTCGCCGGCAACGGCAGCCACGTGGACCTGCTGCTGACGGACGTGGTGATGCCGCACGAGAGCGGCCGCGAGCTGGCGGAGGCGCTTTTGCTGCTGCAGCCGGGCCTGCGCGTGGTCTTCATGTCCGGCTACACGGACGACGCGCTCATCCGCCACGGCGTGCTGGAAGACCGCTTCCGGCTGCTGGAAAAGCCGTTCGCGCCGGAAGGGCTGGTGCGGATGGTGCGCGAGGCGCTGGAGGCGTAGGGGGAGGACGGAAGGGGTGAGGAGGGTCGGGGGAGGGCCCCGACGAACGGCATCCGGTCCGCCGGCGCCGGGTGGGCCCCTCACCCCCCGGCCCCCTCTCCCGTACACGACCTGTCAGCACCCTCGATTGCCGGCCCTGTACGGGGGAGGGGGAGACCTTCTATCGCGGAGCCGGTGGTCCCTGCCGCACGCGGAGGCCCCCTCCCCCCGGCCCCCTCCCCGCTCGTTCCTCGCGGAGAGGGGGAGA
>DATING010001201.1:0-16754 GCA_035474555.1 Longimicrobium sp.
TTCGCGGGCACGGACATCCTCGCCGCGCCGCAGTCGCTGCTGCTGAACGCCCTGCGCGTGGTGCTGGATGCCGAGGCCCCGCTGCACCTGGACGATGCGACCGCGCGCGTGGCCGCCATGTGGGGGCTCACGCGCACGGGCTCGCGCATCGAGGCGCGCATCGCGCAGGCGGTGGAGGCGGCGCAGGCACAGGGGATCCTGGCCCGCCGCGGCGAGTTCATCTACGCGCCCGGCGGCCCGGTGGCGGTCCGCTCCCGGCGCGAGGTGCGCATCCCCGCGGAGCGCATTGCCCCCGAGGAGTACCGCGAGGCCGCCCTGCAGGTGCTGCGCGCCGCGCCGGGGGGGCTGCCGCGCAAGGAGCTTACGGCGCAGGTGCGGTCCATGCTCGGCTTCAGCCGCACGGGCGCGCGCCTGGAAGAAGCCATCGGCGCCACGCTCGAGGCCCTGCTCGCCGACGGCACCTGCGGCGAAGCCAGCACCGGCATCCGCCTGCGCGACGCCACCCAACCATGAAGGGGCGCGACCCCTTGAACTGAACAAAGTGCGCTGTTAGATTGATCGCAGCGATTCGGCCCTTCTCTCTGCGAACGGCCAGGTTCCTACCTGGCTCATGCTTCTTCGGAGGCTAGCAGAAGCGGGGTCGAATCGTTTTGTTCTGGGATCATCGGACCGCGCGCATCATCCCCGTCACGACCCCTTGAACTGAACAAAGTACCGCATTATATTCTCCTCAACGACTCGGCCCTTCTTTCCGCGAAGTCCCAGGTTCCTACCTGGGCGATGCCTCTCAGAGGCTCAGCGGAGGCGGGGCCGAGTTGTTTTGTGTCCGCGTCCCTGCATCGTCGACCCGCGCCGCGCGGGGGGTGAACAGCCAGTGACGATACGGGTGCCGCCACCGGTCCCCGTCTCCGCCCGCCCGCCGCGTCGTCGCCCCCACCACGAAATCCGGGTGGATCTGCCGGATGCGTGCGCAGATGTGCTCGTGCAGCGTGGCCTTTGCGATCGTCTTTTTTCCGCGGGGTGCCGCGTTCTCCCCGTCGCCGCCATCGAGTTCGTTCAGCCGGAACTGCATGGCGCCCAGCACCACGTCCAGGCACTGCAGCGGCAGGTGATCGTGCGAGTTGACCTCCGCCACCTGGTCCTGGGGCACGCTGATCCACGCCGACCGGAACTCCGCGCACCGCTGCAGCTCGTGCAGGTGATGCTTGAAGAGCGCGTTCTTCTCCCGTGAATCCGGCAGCCGGTCCAGGTACAGGCGCAGCGTGACCTCGGCGATGTCGGGATTGGAGTAGCGGAGCCCAAAGGCGTACTTGAGGAACTGGTAGTACAGCAGGTGATACTGGTGCTCGCGATGGTACGGCGTGAGCACCGGCACGTTGCGCGTCTGCGTGAACATGATGCGGATCTTCACCAGGTCGCAGGCCACCAGGTCGAAGAAGGCATCCATCATGGCCAGGTAGCGGTCCAGGTAGCCCTCGCTCACCTTCTGCCACTTGATCTCCGCGCCCAGCCCCAGCCGCGCCGCCTGCGCCCGCAGGTGCTCCTTCACGTAGTCCAGGTCGTCCGAGCGAATGAGCGCGCCGCCGTAGAAGTTGGCGAAGTAGCGCCCCGTCTTGCTGGATTCATCGGTATAGATGACGTACTCGCGGCTCATGGGAGATGGCGAGGATCGCGTGTGGACATCGATGCTGCAGGGCGAAGATCCAGGCGCGCGAAGACGGCGGCAGGAGAACGCGGTGCCGTGCGAAATCCCTGGATTCTGCTGGAAAGCTAGACGGCGAGGAGGGTCAAGGAAAGCCGGTCGATTGCGCCACAGGTGGTCACTCCCATGACGCCGCGCAACCGGTTGAAATCAAAGGAGCAGCGCGAATCTACGCCTCCGGAAACCCGTCGTTGCGTGCAATAGCGCACCGCAACGGGACACGTTGGGAACATTGCGTCCATGGCAGTCGCGCGGGGAGCGCTCCTATGGAGTCCAAGCCGCTCCGAGTGATGTATGCGAAAACGGGACAACTCGTGTTGAGTCGCCCCGCTAGTCAGGTCATCTTCGGCGGCCGCTTCGGAAAGCGTTTCCGTGAATGCGAGATCGTAAGAATTGACACGCTATCCGCTCCGAGCTTGTAAACCACCCGGTAGGGGTAGACGATTACCTCTCGAAATGCAGCTCTCTCCCACTCGGGAACCATCCTGCCCGAAAACGGGAATTCATCCAGACGCCTCACCTCTTTCGCCAGCTTGGTTGCAACCGTTCGCGCGCTGGCCTCTGAGTCCTGCTTGATGTACTCCGTAATCGCTTGCAGTTCAGTCCGTGCCCGAGTCGACCAGATCAGTCGGTGAGCCACTGAGCAATATCCTGCTCGATCTGATCCTGCGTGTAGGTCGGCTCGTTCTCGAGCGACCAGATCCCCTGCCGGATCTGCTCCCGCATGTACAGGTGGTACTGGATATCTTCCATCGTGCAATCATCCGGGAGCTCATCCAGGAGCTCGCGAACTTCAGCCTTTGCGGAATTCATCAGCTGCCGCTCCTGCGGAGGTTGATCGCGCTCGCCCATACCTAAAATCTCAGTTCACAAGAGCAATTTGCGCAAGCGGGTCGTTTGCGTCACGTGTGGTCACGTCTGCGGGAGCGCGCACTGGAGCCAGGCGGCGCGGCTGCCCGTGGTGGCGCCGCGGCCTTCGCTCACCAGCAGCAGCGTGCCATCGGATTCGATGGCGACGGCCTCGCCGAACGACTCACCCAGCGGCGCCAAGTCCATGGTATAGGCAGGCCCGCCGGTGCCCAGCAGGTCCGCGGCACGGTAGATGGCCAGCCGCCCGTAGGTGCGCAGGGCCACCCACCGCCCGTCCGGCGACGCGCCCGCCCCGGTCACCAGGTCGCCCAGCTGCCGCACCCGCGGCGCCAGCTCGCGCACGCGCTCCAGCTGCACCGTGCCCGCCACCAGCGGCGTGGGCCAGCGCCACAGCTCCACGGGCCCCGAGCCGCCCTTGGTGACGATGTACACCTCGCCCTGCGGCATCACGAACACCCCCTCGGCGTCGCGGCCCGCGCCGGGAAAGCGCGCGCGGAACTCCTGGGCGGGGGCGGTGGCCGCGTCACCCGGGCTGGGGACGGGCGCGCGGTACAGCACCAGGTCCATCTGCCGCGCGTTGTTGTTGCCGATGTCGGCCACGTACACGCAGGTGCCGCCGGGGCACGGGCCAATGGCCATGTCCTCCCAGTCGCGGTTGCGCGCCCCCTCCACCGGCACCCGGCCCAGCAGCTCGCCGTTGCGTCCCAGGGCAAAGAGCACGGGCGGATTGCCCGAGTCGCCGTGGGTCCAGAACACGCCGGGGGCCCGCCGGTCCAGCGACGCGCCGCTGGCCTCGCGCACCGGCGAGCCCAGCGTGACCTCCGGGGTGACGATGCGGCACGCCCACGCCCCTTCCGCGGCGGGGGCCTCGGCGACCTCTTCGGCGTCCGCGCGCGGGCCGCATCCGCCCGCCAGCAGCACCAGCGCCGCGGCGGATGCGATCCCTCGCATCCGCCGCGCGTACGTCCAACCAGGTCCGGGGTGGGTCATGGGTCCAGGAGAATGATGGGCGGGCGGTCCGGGTCCACGGACGGGGGCGGCTCCTCGCGCGGCGCCACGTCCGGACGCTGGTAGTAGGTGCCGTCCGCGCCCAGCTCCCACAGGTCCGGACGGGCCAGGTCGCGGGCCAGGATGGCATCCAGGCGCGCGCGGTGGTCGGGATGGCGGATGGGCACGGCCACCTCCACGCGCCGGCTCAGGTTGCGCGTGCGCCAGTCCGCCGACCCGATGTAGTACTCCGGATCGCCCGCATTGTTGAAGCGGAAGATGCGCGCGTGCTCCAGGTGCCGCCCCAGGGCGCTGTACACGTGGATGCGGTCGGAGAGCCCCGCCACCCCCGGCCGCAGCGAGCAGATGCCCCGCACCAGCAGCTCCACGTGCACCCCGGCCTGCGAGGCGCGGTACAGCGCCGCGATCATCTCGCGGTCCGCCAAGCCGTTGAACTTGGCCGTGAAGCGCCCCTCGCGCCCCGCGCGCGCGTGCTCCGCCTCGCGGTCGATCATCTCCACGAAGCGGCGGCGCAGGTTGTACGGCGCCACCAGCAGGTGCGCGTAGTCGTCGCGCCCGGCGCCGCCCGTGAGGCCGTTGAACACCTCGTTCAGGTCCGCCACGATGGCGGGGTCTGACGTCATCAGCCCCAGGTCCGTGTAGAACGAGGCGGTGGATGCGTTCAGGTTGCCCGTGCCCACGTACGCGTACCGCCGCACGCCTTCCCCTTCACGGCGGACGATGAGCGCAATCTTGGCGTGCACCTTGAGCCCCGGCACCCCGTAGATGACGTGGATGCCGAACGAGCGCAGGTGCCGCGCCCACTGGATGTTGCTCAGCTCGTCGAAGCGCGCCGTCAATTCCACCAGCGCCACCACCTGCTTGCCGCTCGCCGCCGCTCGGGAGAGCGCCGCCACGATGCGCGACTTGGCGTTCGTGCGGTACAGGGCCAGCTTGATGGCCAGGACGTTGGGGTCCTCCGCGGCCTCCACCACGAGCCGCTCCACCGTCCCCTCGAACGAGTCCTCGGGAAAGGAGACGAGCACGTCGCTCGTCCGCAGCGCGTCGAAGACGGAGCGGACCCCCTCCAGCGGCTGGCGGGGGGGCGGCGCGGGCGGGTAGTGCAGGAAGTCGCCGTCCTGATCCGCCAGCTCGCGCACCCCGCGCAGGTCGATGAAGGCGGGCGCGGGATACACGTCGTCGTCGCCCAGCGTGGCCACGCGGCCGGGGACCTCGTACTGCAGCTCGCGCAGCAGCATGGCCCGCATGGGCACCGGCATCCCCTCCTCCACCTCCAGCCGCACCACGGGGCGAAAGCGGCGCTTGCGCACCTGCTCCTCCACCGCGTGCAGCAGGTCTTCCACCTGCTCGCGCTCCAGGTGCAGCTCGGCGCTCCGCGTTACCCGGAACACGCAGGGGGTGTCCGCCTCCATCCCGGGGTACAGCGAGCCGAACGCGTCGCGCACCACCTCTTCCAGGGGGAGGTAGCGCCGCCCGCCGGGAAGGAGGACCAGGCGCGGCAGGTCGTCCGGCAGCTCCACCATCCCGATGCGCCGGTCCCCCGTGCGCGGGTCGTACACCAGGCCGGCCAGGGCGGGGCGCAGGTTGCGGATGTGGGGAAACGGGCTCCCCCCGCCGGCGATCAGGGGCAGGAGCACGGGATGCACCTGCCGCGCGTAGAACGCGCGGACGAACACGCGCTCCTCCTCCGTGAGCCCGTCCAGGGGCACCACGTGGATCCCCTCCTCGGCCAGCGACGGGAGGAGCTGGCCCAGCAGCAGCGCGTACGCCCGCTCCATCAGCCGCCGCGCGCGGATGCCGATGGCGTCCAGCTGCTCGCGGGGGGTCACGCCGTCGATGGTGCGCTTGGTGCTCCCCATGGCCACCTGCCGCTTGAAGCCGGCCACGCGCACCCGGAAGAACTCGTCCGTGTTGGCGCCGAAGATGGCCAGGAAGCGGATGCGCTCCAGCAGGGGCACGCGCACGTCCTCCGCCAGCCCCAGCACGCGGCGGTTGAAGGCCAGGATGCTGAGCTCCATGTTCAGCAGCGTCCCCGGCCCCAGCGCCTCCGACTCCACGGAATCTTCCGCCGCCGCGGCGGCCAGGGTGGCCCGCGCGCGCGCCTCGTCCTGGCCGTCGCCTTCCACGACGGCGGCCACCGGGAGCGCGGAGCGGGCGAGCACGTGCAGGGCCGCCAGCGTGTCGCGCTCGCGCAGGGCCGGCGAGCCCACCGAGGCCAGCACGTCCTCCAGCGCCACGTGCAGGATCTCGCACTTCGCCTCCTCGCCCGCGCGCCCGGCGCCCTCCGCCAGCCACACCTCTACGGACGCGCGCTCCGCCCCGCCCGGCCCCAGCCCCAGCAGCCGCACGCGGGCGCCGTCGTGGCCAAAGCACTCGCGCAGCACGCGGCGGGCGGCCTCTTCGCCCGCGCCGGGGCCGGCGGGAATGCGCAGGGAGGTGCGCTCGCGGCGCAGGGCCACGCGCCCCTCCTCCAGCGCCACCACGGCCACGCGGCGCGAGGAGCGGACGGCGTCCTCCAGCCCGTCCATCTCCGCCTCGCGCACGGCGTGGCGGGCGCGCTCCAGCCGGTCCTCCTCCACCCGCCGCAGGCCGTACGCGTGGCGCAGGGCCGTGGCGACGGCGTACTCCGCGCCGGCGCCGTCCGGCACGCGCACCTCGATCTCCCCCAACTCCGCCCGCGTCTCCCCGTCCCGCACGACCACGGCGTCGCACGCCACCTCCGCCGCCGCGCCCGTCTCGGCCGACGCGAACTCGCGGACGCGGCGGTGCGTCCGCAGCTCCAGGCGGGGGACGAGGCGCGCGGGATCGACCAGGGAGCGCAGCAGGCGCGCGGGCTCGCTCAGCCCCAGCAGGGGGGCGTCGCCCTCCGCGGGGGGGAGCTCCACCGCCAGGACGCGCCCCTGCTCCGCGTCCGGCCCGGAGCGCACGGCCAGCGTGCGGGTGCCGTTGGAGTAGTAGCGCACGCACGCCCAGGCGCCCCGGGCCGCCAGGTCGCCGTCGGGGGTGTCGTGGTAGACGTCGCGAAAGCCCAGGGTGCGCGGAACGCCGGCCCGCAGCCCCTCGGGGGCGGGGCCGGCGGCCACGGCATCCAGCACGCCCGGCGCGGCGGGGTCGAAGCGGACGGCCACGGCGGCCGCGGGCGCGGCGCCGGGAACGGAAGCGGGGACGGAGGCCATCCTCAGAAGGGAAGTCCCAGGCGCAGGTACACGATGCCCCGCTCGCCGTACGCGTACAGCAGGCTGGCCGTGTACCCGCCCGCCCGCACGAAGCCGCCGCCGCCCAGCGCCGTATGCCATCCGCCGGGCGAGTCGCCGTCGTACCACACGCGCCCGGCGTCCGCCAGGCCGAGGACGCCGAACATTCCCGTCACCGGCACGCGCAGCTCCGCCGTGCCGAACGCCGACGCATCCCCCGCGAAGCGGTCGAACGCGTAGCCGCGCAGGGAGGGCGAGCCGCCCAGGAACGCCGCGTACTGCAGGGGAAACTCGCCGAACGCCTTTTGCCCGCCGGCGCGCACGGCCAGCACGCTTCCCGCGAGCGGGAGGTACGCCGAGCCCGTCGCGCCCGTGCGGGCGAACGGCTCCACCGTCTCGCCCGGGTCCAGGTTGCCCGGCGCGGAGTAGGGGAATCCCTCCACTTCCGCCGAGAGCGTCCAGCCGCGGCGGGGGAACGCGTCGTCGTCGCGGCGGTCCCACAGGGCGCCGGCCCGCGCGCCCGCCATCGTCACCGTCGACGCGCTGCCGTACGCCGGCACGGAGAACGCCGGCGTGCCGGGCTCCGGCTCCGGGTCCGTGTAGCGCAGGATGCCGGCGAGGTTCATCGTCAATCCGCCGCCGCGCACCAGCACCACGCCGGGCTCCAGCGACAGCTCGTTCTCCCAGGTGACGTAGTGGCGGACGCTCCGGTCCGCCTCCGTCGCGTTGCCCCACCCCGTGAAGTAGGTGGCCTCCAGCTGCGAGGCCCGGGCGAACACGTAGCCGTACGACGCGCTCCCCGTCCACCGGCGCTGGTAGCGCGCCTCCGCGCCCCAGCGGTTGTAGAAGGGCGCGTAGAGGGCCCGGGCGTGCCAGCGCGTGGCCCACGGATAGCGGCGGAACCCGTAGCGCGTTTCCGCCGGCCCCACGCCGATCACCAGGTCCGCGAACGGGCGCACGGTGGCGAACGGCGACAGCAGGGTGAACGCCGTTCCCCAGTCGCGGGGCGGGTCCACGGCAGCGCTGGCGTCGTCCGAGCCCAGCTCGTAGCGCGGCGTGTCGAAGTCGCGCGTGTCCACCGTCGTCCGGGACCCGCGGACGAACTCGTTGCGGCCCACCGCGTCGTAGAAGACCGTGCGGGGGCCGTTGCCGCGGTCCGCGTAGCGGTCGTCCCCCGGGCCGCCCTGGATGCGCACCAGCATGCCGCCCTGGCCGCGCACCTCCGCGCGGTCGTCGCCACCGTGCAGGAACACGCGCACCTCCCGCGTCTCGCCGCCCACGAAGCGGCGGCGGTACACCACGGGGGCGGATTCGTCCGCGCCGGCGTGGATGCGCACCTCCATCTCGTCGCCCCGGCGCTCCACGATGGCCAGGTCGGCGCCGTCCGTGCCGTGGGCCTCGGGCTCGCCGGCCATCATCCGGTACCACTGGGCCGCGGCCTCGGGAAGCCGGTCGCGGCGGCTGCGCAGCAGGGACGCCAGGCGCGGGCCTTCCAGCGCCTGGTACTCCGCCGGCATGCGGCGCACGGCGTCGTCGATCAGCGCATCCGTCAGGCGGGCGCGCAGGGCGCCGGCCACGCTGTCCCACTGGGCCCGGTCCAGCTCGCCCAGCAGCCGCCGGTCCAGGTACTGCCCCTGCTCGATCAGGCCGTACACCACGCCGCCGTAGTCGTCGCGGTAGCGGACGGCCTTTTCCAGGAACGGCCGCGCGATGTCCAGAAGCAGCCCGTCGTAGTCTACGAACACGTAGTCGCGGTCGCGGGGCACGGCGCGCCACACCCGCTGGGCCCCCTGGTCAAAGCGGGCCCACTCGTACTGGTCCTCGTGCCGGTCCCAGTCGCCCAGGTAGATGTCCATCAGGCGGACGGTCAGCAGCTCCTCGTCCGCCAGGCGGTTGGCGGGGCCGGACTGCAGCGCCTCCAGGAACTCGTCCGTGTCTTCCAGGTCCGGCGACCCGCCGAAGCCGTCGTCCGGGCGCTCCTCCATCTGCCCCAGCATCCCGGCGAACTGCTCGCGGAACTCGCCCAGGCGCGGGTGGTCGGGCATCACGAACAGCAGCGGGTCCACGTGCAGCGCGCCGGTGGCGTCCATCAGCCGCCCCGCCACCAGCGCCGCGGCGGGGTTCTGCGAGCTCACCTGGTCCTGCAGCAGCCACTCCCCCGGCCCGCTGCGCCCGCCCTCGCCCCGCCCGGGGTCCTTGTCCACGGAGCGGAACGCGTACTCCTTGCCGTCCGCGCCGCGAAAGCGCAGCGACAGCGTCTGGTTGCCGCCCCCCGTCTCCGTGGGCGTCAATCCGCCGGCGAAGCGCTCCAGGTCCAGCACGGCCACCGTGGCCGGCTGCGCCCACAGCTCGCGGTACGAGCGGCCCAGCAAAAAGCGCTTGACGGGCCCCGCGTGGTAGCGGGTCCCCGCGGCGACCTGCACGGAGTCGCGCTGCGCATGCGCGGATGACGCGGACGCGGCGAGCAGCCCCAGCGCGCCCAGGCAGGCGAGCGGCCGGCGCATCAGGTCCCCTCCGCGGATCGGGACGTGGATCCCGTGGCGGATGCCCCCGCCGCAGCCGGCACGGGCGTGGGCGTGGGATTCGGCGTCGTGGGCGTCGTGGGGTTCGGCGTCGGCGGCAGGGGCTCCCGCGACGGCGGCGGCACCGGCGGCGGCACGGCGGGAGACACGTCGCTGGGCGGGGGATACGGCGCCGACAGCGGCGGCACGTCCAGCCAGGCGGAGTAGTCCTCCGTGGCGTTGCCCTGCGCGTCCACCACCATCACGCTCAGCCGCACGCGTCCGTCCTGCAGAAAGGTGAGGCGCTGGTAGCCGCTGGCCTCGCGCACGTAGCGGATGCCCGTGATGGCGCGCGTGGTGGTCGTGTGGCCGTAGAAGCCGGCGCCGCTCACCACCAGGTACTTGGCCGGGTCGCGGCGAAACACCTGCAGGTTGTGCTCGTGCCCCGCCGCGTACACCAGCGGGGTGTCCACGATGAAGGCGCGCGCCAGCGACTGGGTAAAGTGGCGGTACTCGCGCCCCGTCACGTCCTGCCGCGCGAACAGTCCCGTGAGCCGCGCCCAGGGGTGAAAGGGGAACAGGTACGTGGGCCAGTCGAAGTAGCCGCCGTGCTGCCCGCCCGAGACGATGGGGTGGTGTGCCACGATGATGCTGCGCCGGTCGCCGGCCGAGGCCAGGGCCACGCGGATGGAGTCGATGACCCCCTGCTCCGTCCCCGGCGTGCAGCGGTCCGGCCCCGGCTTGGCGCCGCCGTGCAGCCACCACTGGCTGTCGATGGCCAGGATGCGCAGCACGGCGCCCACGTCGATGACCACGGGCCCCGGGCAGCCGTCGCGCGGCTCCCAGCCGATGAGGCCGGCTCCCTCCGTGTTGACGACGCGCTCCTGGCGAACGACGTTGGCCCACCCTTCGCCCGCGCCCGCGGCCCAGTCGTGGTTGCCGGGCACGAAGATGCCGCGCGTGCTGGTTTCCCGCAGCACCCGCATCTGCTGCCGGATGATGCGCAGCCCCTCCTTGCCCTCCGCCGCCGTCGTGTCCGTGAGGCCGATGGGGTAGACGTTGTCCCCCAGCCACACCACGAAGCTGCGTTCCGGCGCCGCGGACAGCTCGCGCCGCAGGGCCGTGAGCACCGGCTCGTCGCCCGGCGCCGGCAGGCCGGCATCGCCGATGAGCACCAGGTTGAGCGCCACCGAATCCAGCGGCACGGGCCCGATCACCCGCCCCACGCCGTACTGCGGGCGCGCGCACGCGGCGGACGCCAGTAGCGCGCAGGCGCCGCCGAGCACGGCGGCGCGGCGCGCCCAAAGACTGCTTCCGTTCCTCACATCTCCCCCGCTCAGGCACGCGAGGGCCGGCGCGTCACGCGTCAGCCCTTCTTTCCTCGTTTCTTGCGCCGCGCGCGAAACGGCACGTACTCCGCCGCGGCGACCTGCTCACCCCACCGCTCGTCCAGCGCCCCCACCAGCTCGGGGGCCGACGCGCTCTTCTTCAATCGCACGAGGTATTCCAGCGTGGAGGGACCCTCCTCCCGCCGCACCACGTCCACCAGCTGCCAGTCGCTCGCCATGTCCGTCAGCGCCTCCTGCACCGTCTGCCGGGCGATGTCGGGCGCGTCGCTGTGCACCAGCAGGATCCCGTCCGTGCGGATCTCCGCCGCGTGTTCCAGCATTCGCCGCCGCACGTCGCGCTGCCCCACGGGGTCCTGCGCCGAAAGGAGCGACGAGGGCCCCACGGACAGGATCCCCGTGCGCGCGTACCGGCCGCTGTAGATGGAGCCGATGTTGAACTTCCACACCAGCAGCACCACGATGTTGAACGCGAACGACATCACCAGCGCCACGTCCAGCGCCTGCACGCCCGCCGACAGGCCGATGCCGATCACCAGGAAGATGTAGACGGCGTCGCGCGGGTCCTTGAGCGTGTTGCGAAAGCGCACGGCCGCCACGATCCCCGCCAGGGCGAACGCCAGGGCCACGCTGTTCTTTACCACCAGCGCGATCCCCGCCACCACGATGGGGAGGATGATGACGGACGACACCAGCGCCGGGTCGTAGCGAAAGCGCTTGGTGAGCATGTACACCCACGCCACCGGCACCACCAGCGACAGCGCCCCGCCGATCACCAGCAGGGTGGCGATGGCGCGCTGCAGGGCCTCGTTGAGCGACACCGTGTCGCCGTACCCCTCCGTCACGGGCCCCACCAGGTTGCCGCCCTCCTCGCCGGAGACGGCGGACGGCGCCAGGAATGCCTCGCGCACGGAGGGGATGAAGTACACCAGCAGCGACATCACCGTGGTGAGCACCACGTAGTAGAACAGCAGCCGCAGGAACGGCCGCGTGCGCCCCTCCATCAGGCGGTCGATGAAGCGGCGTCGGCGCGCGGCGGACTCCGCCGCGCGGTTGCCGCCCGAGGGCGGGCGCGCGGAAGGGGGCGGCGCGGGCGCGGGCTGCGGGGCCCGGGCCAGCAAGGTCTCCGACTCGCCCGCCGCGTTCACGGAGGACGGAAAGTTCCGGTTGCGGCTGTCAGCCATGGAGTTTCTCGTGACGATAGGCCCGGCGCGCCGGTGCGCGGGGCTCCAACGGTGCACCAGCAGGAACCACGCCGCGGATCACGGCCCGGGCGCGGGAGTGAAAACAGCAAAAACCCGGCATACGTGCCGGGGCTCTCCATGGTGCATCCGTCCCCCTCCCCGCGCCAGTCTTTTCAAGACGCGCCCCGCCCCTTCCGGTCACCCACGCCGGCCGGCACGGGCCCCGTCCCCCGGAAGATCGCCAGGGGTTTACTCGTACTGGTTGAGCACCACCACGCACCCGTCGCGGTCCACCCACACCAGCCCGCCCCCGCCCAGCACGCGCGCGTCGGCCGGCAGCGCGCTCACCAGCATGCCCTCGTGATGCCGGACGAACGAGCTGAGCCGCAGCGGCCGGTCCGGGTCCGCCAGCGCCGTCAGCGCGGCCGCGACCGCCGTGGCGCTGTCCGGCTCCGGCGCCATGCAGTCCATCGTGTCCCGGCGGACGATGGCGGCCGTCCACGGCGTCGCGGCGGCCCGCGGCTGCGGCTGCTGCTGCTCCTCCTCCTTGCGTGGCGGCGGCGGGGCCCCCTGCTCGTGGCAGGCGGACGCGAGCGCCAGGACGGCAGCGGCGGCGGCGAGCCGGGAGAGCGGGGGCCGGCTGCGCACGACGTACCTCATCCACCCCGGCATCGTTTCACCCCTGGCAGGCGCGGACCACGCGGACGGCTGCCGCAATGTACTACGGAAGCGCCCCGCGTGCTCCCCCCGGGCCACCAGGCTTCCGTGTGCATCCGGTTACGATTTTGAACGCGGAGCCCGAGAGAACAGAAGGAGCTCGCAGAGTACGGATCGATCGCTTCCTCTGCGAACTCTCGGTTCGGCTCCGCGGACGCTGCGTTCAAGTCGTTTTTTCGTTCTGCCCAGGAGATTAGAGGAACTGGCAGCAGATTGACAGCACGGGTGAGAAACAACGAACCGGTTCGAGAAACGCTGGAGCGGGGCCGCCTGGCGCGGGCAGGGCGGCGTGACGGAAAGACAACACGCCGGACCTTCGAAAGAGGAGCCCGCGCGAACGCGTCACGCGGGCTCCTTCTCCATCCGGGCGTCGCAACGGACGGGAAAGCCTATACGCTCATGAGCGATTCCCAGAAGCGCGGTGACTTGCCCTGCTCCAGCCGGGTGCTCAGGGTCCCGGTGACATGTGCGTCCCGCGCCTCCGTGCCTGCCCCGATCCTCACCTGCACGTCTACACGATAATCCTCGAAAGGCAGCGGTACCGATGGCGCGACGGATACGAGCGTCAGGGTGCCGTCGCCCAGGCCTTGGGATGGCGCCATGGGCGGGGTGATCACCCTGCCGGTCTGCTTGCCGGTGAAGGTGACCCGCAGCACCTCCACCGGCACGGGCGACTGCCGGGTGAAGTAGACTCCCACCCAGTAGGGACTCGTGCGCCGTGCGATCAGGAAGCCGGCGCTGTCCTGGACCGCGTCGGTGCCGGTCGTGACGATGTCCACCCCGATGCCGGGCAGCGATTCCGTACTCATCCAATCGAAGCCGTGGATCCGGGAATGCACCATTTCGCACCCGGCCGCCAGGACGAGGGCACAGAGCAAGAGGGCGGTCCGTGCGCGAGTCTGCTTCATCGTATTCCGTAGTCGTTGATGCCGCCGCCCAAACCGGTCGAATCCCGGAATCCGAAAGAACAACACCTGGGGATACAGAGGAACAGGGTCATACCGAATCCGAGAAAACAACCGCCTCACGCAGAGACGCGGAGCCGCAGAGAGAAGCGGAAGGCAGAAGAGGAGAAGAGAATGAAGAGAAGAAGAGGAGCGGCGGCCTCTGCTCCGCGTGCCTCCCGTTGTTTCTCACCTCGCCTCTGCGTCTCTGCGTGAGGCCCATTCTTTTTGCCGATCTGGCATCAGACAAAGGAGCAGAAACCCGCTTCATCTTCCTCAATCTGACTCGGTTCCTCTGTACGTTCATTCTTTTCCAGGACCTGGCAGAAGCGGGTGCCGGATGCCCGCCACGGAGCCGCGGAACGAGCGGAGCCCGCGCGAACGGGTCGCGCGGGCTCCTCGGTCGTCCACGGAAACGGACGCGTGCCGTCAGTCGATCGCCCCGGCCTTGCGGCGGCCGCGGCGGCGCGGGCGCTCGGGGGTGGGCTCCAGCGTGGCGGCCAGCGTCATCTCCTCGTGCGGGGCATGGATGCGGCTGATGCCCACGTCCGAGTCGCTGCCGTCGTCGTTGGTCTTCATCTCCTTGCGGCGAATGCGGCCGGCCTCGCGGGTGGCGTTGAGCTCCTCCAGGAACTTTTCCGACGCCGTGGCGAACGCGCCCTGCTTGCGAAGCTGGGTGAGCATCACCTCCGTGAACTCCTGCACCGCGCGCCGCAGCGAGCTGTCCGACGCGTAGCCGCAGGTGTACGCCACGCTCAGCACCGTCTGGCCGGGATCGTCCAGGAGCTCGCAGGCCAGCAGCACGCGCATCCACGCCAGGATGCGGCGTGGCGGCGGCAGGTCCGCCTGCTCGGCCCACCGCAGCAGCGTCCGCTCGGAAAGCTTCAGGCTGGCGGCCAGGTCGCGGCCGTGGCCGCCCTCGGCCACCACCTCGGCGGCGGCCATGAGTAGCGCGCGGGCGCGGCCCGACAGGTTGGTGGGCAGCGAGCGCTCCAGCAGGCTCTGCAGGGGGCGGCCCTGGGCGCTGCGCAGGCGGCGGCTGATGGCCTCCACCGTGTCTTCCTCGTCCAGCGCGATCACTTCCTTCACCCCCCACTCGCCCAGCGTGCGCAGGTCGCGCACGCGGCCGCGGCGCACTTCCAGCGCGGCGATCACGGTGGCCGTGGGGAACTCCCACAGGATGCTGCGCAGCTCCGGCGCCAGCTCGGCCTCGGTGCCGTAGGTGCGGGTATACGGGTCCACCACCACCAGCGCCGCCGGCGGGGACTCGTTGAGCGTGGTGCGGAGCGTGTCCCAGTCTTCCACGAACTGCGTCTTGAAGCGCTGGTTCCCCACCCGGCGCACCCGCTCCTTGAAGACGGGGTCCGAGTGCATCACGATCAGCGGCCGCGCGATGGGTTGCATGACTTTCCCTGGTTGCTTTTCCGGTCCGGTCCGACGAATGGCTGCTTCGCGTATGACGCGAAGTGTATCCAACGTAACCGCTCCCCCTGGATTTGTAAAGATTTTTCGCATCCGATGCGCATTTTGGATGTCGGCTCGCGTATGCCGACACCGCCGCGCACCCGTGTTCGGTCTCAGTCCGATCCCATGCGCACCCTTTGCGTCGCGCGCCGAACACTTCGTAATGGCCCCGCCGGCTGCTGCCGTTCCCGGTTTCCGCGCGAGCGTGCGCAATCGGCCAGCGCCGGACGCATCCTACCGGAGCCGTCCGCATCCTCGGCTGCTACGACCTGCCGCGCGGGCGAGGCGAATCCTTGCTGGAATCGAGCGGAGGACACCAAGGGAGCGTACACCACGTATCCTTTAACGACATACACTTGATGTTTTAATCCGCCACGGATAAGCTTGGGGACCCACATCCGCTTTACGACGTTTCTCCTGCGGATTTTCTCGAAGCACCGGGCGATCGCCCGCGCACCCCTCCGCCGCAATGACCGTCGCCGACCTCGAGCCGGGCATCGTCCCCGCGGTGCTGCCCGCGCTCTCCGACAGCGCGCAGCCCGGGCTCGCCGGGATTCCCCTGGCCGCGTGGACGCGCGCCGTGCGCCCCTCCGTCATCCAGCGCATGCTCTCGTTCAGCGGGCGCGACGACCTGGTGACGTTCGCGCTGGGGCTGCCGGCCACGGACCTGTTCCCCGTGGACGGGCTGGCCGCGGCGGCGGAGCGCGTGCTGCGCGGGGACCCCGACGCCCTGCAGTACAAGCCGGGCTTTCGCGGGCTCAAGGAGCAGGTGGTGCGCATCATGGAGGCGCGCGGGGTGCACTGCCGCCCCGAGCAGGTGTTCCTGACCACGGCCGCGCAGCAGGGGCTGAGCCTGCTGAACCGCCTGCTGCTGGAGCCGGGCGGCACGCTGCTGTGCGACTCGCTGGTGTACATGGGCTTTCAGCAGGTGGTGGAATCGTACCAGCCCACCGTGCTCACGGTGGGGACGGATCTGGAGACGGGGATGGACGTGGACGCCGTGGAGGCGCACCTGGCCGGCGGCGCGCGCCCCGCGTACATCTACTGCATCACGGACGGCCACAACCCGCTGGGGTGCAGCCTGAGCCCCGAAAAGCGGGTGCAGCTGGTGAACATCGCCCGCCGCTACGAGATCCCCATCATCGAGGACGACGCGTACGGCATGCTCAACTTTGAGCGTGCCGTGCCGCCCATGCGCTCGCTGGACGACCGCTGGGTGCTGTACGTGGGCTCGTTCAGCAAGGTGCTGGCACCCAGCTTCCGGCTGGGGTGGGTCGTGGCGCCGGAGGAGATGATCCCCGTGCTCGGGTGCGCCAAGGACGGCGCGGACCTGGACATGGCCAGCTTCAGTCAGCGCGTGGCGGCCAGCTACCTGGCCACGGGCGACCTGCCGCGACACTTGGCCAACGTCCGCGCGGAGTACCGCGTGCGCCGCGACCTGATGCTGGAGCTGCTGAAGGAAGAGCTGCCGGCCGGCTCGCGGTGGAGCGTGCCCCGCAACGGCGCCCTGATCTGGGCGGAGCTGCCGGGGGGGATGGACACGGGCGAGCTGCTGGACACGTGCATGGAGGCCGGCGTGGCGTACGTGCCCGGCGCGGCCTTCGCCATGCCGGGGACGGACCCCGGCACGGGCCGATCGGGGATGCGGCTCAACTTCTCGTACTGCAACCCGGACCAGATCCGCGAGGGGATGTCGCGATTGGGCCGCGTGCTGCGGGCGCACGCGTAGCGCGCGCGCCAGGCCACTTTCCGCCGCGCGCGGAACGACGTATCCTTGGGGGCGGGCCGCCAGCGCGGTCCGCCCCATCTCGTTCCCCCGCAGTC
>DATING010001202.1:0-9886 GCA_035474555.1 Longimicrobium sp.
TGCTGTTCGACGATGCGGGCAAGGCGCTGCGCGATCAGATCGAGCAGGTGGTGCGGCTCATTCGATCCAAGGGCGTGGGCGTGTTCTTCGTGACGCAGAGCCCCAAGGACATCCCCGCCGAGGTGCTGGGGCAGCTGGGCCACAAGGTGCAGCACGCCCTGCGCGCCTTTACCCCGGACGACGAGAAGGCCCTGCGCGCCGCCGCCCGCACCTTTCCCCGCACGCCGTTCTACGAGGTGGAGGAGGTTCTCACGTCGCTGGGCATCGGCGAGGCGCTGGTGACGACGCTGAGCACGTCCGGCGTGCCTACTCCGCCGTTTGCCACGCGCATGATCCCGCCCGCCGCGCGTATGGGCCCGCTGACCGCCGCGGAGCTCGCCGGCCGCAACGCCGCGTCCGCGCTGGTGCGAAAGTACGCGACGGCCGTGGACCGGGAGAGTGCAGAGGAGGTGCTGGAGAAGCGGGAAGCCGCGTCCGCGAAGGTGGCGGCCCAGGCGGAGGAGGAGGATGCGAAGCCGGCGCCGCGGACGAGCGGGCGCAAGGAAAAGGGCGCGCTGGAGACCATCCTCCGCTCCCCCGTCGCCAGGACCGTGGCGGGCGCCATCACCCGCGGCTTGATGGGCGCGCTCTTCGGGGGCAGCCGCTCGCGCCGGCGGCGGTAGCGGATCAGCTTTCAGCGACGGCTGTGTGGATGTGAAATCGCCGGGCCTCTTGAGGAGCCCGGCGATTCGTTTGCTGTGGATGCCGATCGGCCGAACGCGGCGTATCTGCCGATGCCGATCAGCTCGCCGCCTCGGAGGCCATGTTGAGGCCGGCGATGCGCGGGAGCACGCCGCGGACGAGCGCGGCCAGCCGGTCGCGCACGCGGGCGCCGACCTCCATCACCTCGTCGTGCGCCAGCTTATCCTTGCCGATGCCCGCGGCCAGGTTGGTGATGCAGCTGATCCCCAGGCAGCGGATGCCGATGGCGCGCGCCACCAGCACCTCCGGCACCGTGCTCATCCCCACCGCGTCCGCGCCCAAGCGGGCCAGCATGCGGATCTCCGCCGGCGTCTCGTAGCTGGGGCCCAGCAGCCCCGCATACACGCCCTCCACCAGCGGAATCCGCAGGTCCCGCGCGACTTCGGCAGCCTCGCGGCGGAACCCGGCGTCGTACGGGTCCGACATGTCGGGAAAGCGCGTTTCGCCCGGCGCCGCCTGCCCGATGAGCGGGTTGCGGAACATCATGTTGATGTGATCCGCGATCAGCATCAGGTCGCCCGGGACGAAGCCGGGGCGGATGCCGCCCGCCGCGTTGGTCAGGATCATCGTCTCCGCGCCAAGGGCGGCCAGGGCGCGCACGGGGAGCGCCACGTCCGACGGCTCCCATCCCTCGTACAGGTGAAAGCGGCCCTGCATGGCGGCGACTTCCACCCCCTCCAGCCGGCCGACGACGAGCTGCCCCGCGTGCCCCGCCAGCTCCTGCGTGCGGCGCGGAAAGCCGGGGATCTCGCTGAACGGGATGCGGACGGCGTCCTCGATGTCGTCCGCCATCCCGCCCAGGCCGCTGCCCAGCACCAGCACGGCGTGCGGCGCGCGGGTAATGCGCTCGCGGAGAAAGTGGATGGCGTCGGCGAGGGGCGTGGGATGCATGCAAGTCTCCGGGTAAGGATGTCAGGCCGGCAATCTCCGCGGCGCGGGCGGCGGCGTCAACCGCGGGGACGGCGCGTCATCAACAAGTAGTGTCGGCGGCGCAGCCACACCCATGCTACTACACCGGATCAGCTATCCCCGAAGTAGCGGGTAAGTAGTAGGGCCTTGCCGACATCTGCCGTCTATCTCACTTTGTGACGGGATGGTTGCGGCATACGTCCATGGCCCCCCAGCTATATCTGCTGCAGAATCCGTCGGATATGCGCAATTTGCTGTTCTCGCGATGCACCACATCCTGAACCAGAATGTCCTGTGGCTTACGACGATCTGATTATCCCCGCTCCCACGTCGCTTCAACACAGCCTCCGCGCGTTTGCCGAACGGATCGGCGGCAGGATGTTGCCCGGTCATCACTGCGCGATTCAGTATGGAGACCGCGTGGTTACGCTGGTAGGCCGTAATGGTGACGCAAGTGCTACGGACGTCGCCGAGCGCCTCGCTACAAGCGATGTTCTAGAAGGCATCCCGGGCGACGTTGGGGAAATCCTTGTTGCTGTTGCAGATGCGCCTTGGAGCGGCACCGCAACGCTCCGTCTGGGTGTGCGGATGGTATCTTTGCATGGTGCCGTAGCGCGTCTTGCGGGATTGCCTGAAGGATGGCGATCGACACAGGACGCGTGGGTAGAACAGACGCTCGAACCCGTGATGTTGGACGGAGATATCCGGTTGGCTGAGTTAGACGCTGTGGAAGGTCACGAGACATCCCCTGCGACGCAGTATATCGATGCTTGGTTCCGTAAAGATGAAACGGGTGGTCAACTGCTTTACCTACGCGCCGAGGCGGGCAAGGGCAAGAGCACGCTGCTCGCCTCGACGGTGAGAAACCGGCTGGCTACCGGGGTAGGTCCACTTCCGCTGTATCTTCCGCTCCGAATGCTTCAGCGCGGTGCAGGGGTCTCATGGGGAGAGATCGCCGGGCGTATCGGAGTCGTGGGTGCTGATGCCCAGATTCTGGCCCATGCTGTTCGCGAGGGCTTAGTCGGGATGGCGCTCGATGGGCTTGATGAGGTCGCTGGTCGGTACGATCCCGGGGTGGTGCGGGCAATCCTTCGTGTGATCCAGTCCGAATTAGTGGGTCCATCCACTCGGGTTATTCTTTCTGGCCGTACAACGGAGGCAGGGCTTCTCGACCCACGCGAGGCACGAGTTGTCACTATCGAATTGCCAACCGCCGAAGATCCTGCGTTTCGTGAATACGTTGCGATCGTCGTAGATGATATCGTACCGAAGTGGCCACAGTTGGCGCTCAGGCTCCCGGAAAGTCTCTCTGGTGGACACATGTTCAACGACCAGCCGCTCACGGCCGCAGAGGCGGAGCGGATCAGCCGCTGGACGGAGCTAACCTTTGATGATTTCGGGAAAGACCGATCGCTATTCTTTGTGCAGAGTCTTGCCTGCATCGCGCGAAGTTATCAACTAGGCAAGAAGGCTCTTGTTATAGAACCCGGGGCGGCGTTCCGCGACCCAGAGTCTCTGGAAAGGGTGTGTCTGCTTGCAGCAGGATTAGCGTGCGTGCGAGAGCAGAACAAGATCGAAAAGAGCGCACGTCATCTCTTCACACCCGAGGCACAGCTGAACCTGCTGACTTGGCTTGCCTTGCGCGCCGCCGCATGTACCTCAGAGCGAGACGCCTTACCGCCACCGGCGGCTCTCGCAGGCGCTGTCCTTTCGATTGCGCCTTACGAGCAGCACGAGGAGTTCACTGCCGTGATGCGGCAGCTCTACAAGCACGCCCTCCTCTTCGCCGGTCATGGAGATGGGATAAGCGGAGGCGATTGGAAGCCGCAGTTCCTGAGCGAATGGGTTCTCGGTGCTCTTTTGTGCGAGGCTTGGCAGAGAGCTGATGCGGCTCCGGCAGGGCTCGACGAGCAAGTAGTGGAGAGGGCGATCGCTACGGCCGAGAGGTCTCGAATCGCTTTCCAGTATCTCTTTGCGGAACTGATGCGGCGGAAGAAACTGCGTGCGCCGGATCGACTCGTCACTCTTCTCCGCGGGTATGCGGATGAAGGGTCTCCCGAAGCGGCATCGAACTACTGGACTCTGGTGGCTGGTCTTGGTGAAGGTGCCGAGAATCTCGTCAGCACTGCGCCTGGACGCATCCCAGAGATGGCAGATCTGAGCGATCTAACGTTCGAGGCGACAGCCCTCACCCAATCGTTCGGAGGTGAGACGGTTGTGCTCGGCAATGCTCGTTTCAGCGGCTCTTCGCTCGAGAACGTTCGGCTTTTCGAGTGCGACCTCACCGGCGCCCAGTTTGAGGGTTGCAGCTTGGCGGATGTAGAGTTTGTTGGCTGCGATGGACCGATTCTCTTTACCGGGTGCACATTTACGCGCTGTACCTTCCGCAACACGCGGAGCAAGGCCCTACCCGCGCTAGAATTCAGCAGTTGTTCCTTTGATGCAGAGACGCGAATCGTCCAACAAGAGGAGCACCGCCCCGGAGCTAAATACGAGCCGGTGGTGGAGTTCAACGACTGTACTGGCGACGCTCCCATGAACGAGCTGCTGTCCGGAGACTGGATCGGTATCGATTCCAGTCAAGTCCGGGGATACCAGCTTGCGGGGGAGCCTACGATCGGTGACCCGGCGGAGATCACGCTGCGCTCTCTCCTCAAGACCTTTTTCCCTCGTCGCCAAGGGGCGGATTCGCAACTTCAAGTGCGTCCGTATATTCGGAGTTCCGCTATCGGGCGCGGAAGCCTACCCACGGGAGCGCCTACAGATTCCGAGTTAACGGACGTTCTTTTCGCTGTAGGTTTCACGACAGGCGGGCGAGAAGACCACGTCTACGCCCCATGGAGTTCGGTGGCAGGGGCTAGTACCACAGGGAGGGAGTTGCGGAACGAGCTCGCCGCCTTCGTCCGGGAGGCGCGCAGCGGACCTACCGTGGAGACCATGCTCATCAGGCTCCGTAGGGCTGCGAGTTGGCCACCATCCCCCGGTGTACAATAGGACGTCCTCTGTAACTCGACCGGACTGATGCGTCTGCACGGGCACCTGGACCGGTGCCCGTGCTTCTTCGCATCCGCCCAGCCGATGCGCCTAGCGGTTGACGGCCTTCATCCCGGCTTCGGGATAGCGCGTGCCCGCGGCGGCCCCGGCGGGGAACACGTCGCCGATGCGCCGCAGCTCATCCGCCGAAAGCTGCACGTCGTTGGCGCCCACGTTCTCCTCCAGGTACTTCACCCGCTTGGTGCCGGGGATGGGGACCACGTCCTCACCCTGCGCCATCACCCAGGCCAGCGCCAGCTGCGTGGCCGTGACGCCCTTGTCCCGCGCGATGGCCTCCACCTCGCGCACCAGCTCCAGGTTCTTGGCGAAGTTCTCGCCCTGGAAGCGGGGCGCGTTGCGGCGGTAGTCGTCTTCGGGCAGGTCCTCGAACTTCTGGAAGCGGCCCGTCAGGAATCCGCGCCCCAGCGGGCTGTACGCCACGAAGCCGATCCCCAGCTCGCGGACGGTATCCAGGATCCCGTTCTCCTCCACGTCGCGCGTCCACAGCGACCACTCGGTCTGCAGCGCGGCGATGGGATGCACGGCGTGGGCGCGGCGGATGGTCTCCGATCCCGCCTCGCTGAGCCCCAGGAAGCGCACCTTGCCGGCCGCGACCAGCTCGGCCATGGCGCCGACGGTGTCCTCGATGGGCACCTGGGGATCCACCCGGTGCTGGTAGTACAGGTCGATGTGGTCCACGCCCAGCCGCTGCAGCGACGCGTCGCAGGCCTGGCGCACGTACTCCGGGTCGCCGCGCACGCCCAGGAACTCGCCGTTCTCGCCGCGCGCGTTGCCGAACTTGGTGGCCAGCACCACGCCGTCGCGGCGGTCGGCGATGGCGCGGCCCACCAGCTTCTCGTTGGTGAACGGCCCGTACATGTCGGCCGTGTCCAGGAAGTCGATCCCCAGCTCCAGCGCGCGGTGGATGGTGCGGAGGGACTCCGCCTCGTCGGCGCCGGAGTAGAACTCGCTCATCCCCATGCATCCCAGCCCCTGCCGGCTCACCTGCAGCCCCTGCCCCAGCGTCCGTCGGTCCATCGTTCCCCGGCCCTTTTCCTGGCGTGATGCGCCGCGTGGCGCGCCAATCTGTAACCGGTGCGGTTGCGAGCAAGGATCGGGCCTCGGGGCGGAGCCGGCATCTGTACGGAGGCAGGGATCTGGTCGGATGTGGGCCTCCAGCATCCGACATCCTGCATCCAGCCAAGCGAATGAATTCGCCGCAACAAGCACACGAAGTCCGCCTGCGCGGACTGTCGGTCTCCGGCGGCTTGCCCGGCCGCCGTGCGGGGACGAGCTTGTGGCACATGATCCACCGCATCCTCTCGCACGCACTCGGCTTCGTGATCCTGCTCGCCTTCCTGTTCGCGGGCGGGTGGATCGCGGTCGCGGCGCGCCTGCCGCTGCCCGGGAGCGTGGTGGGGATGCTGATGCTGGCCGCCGCGCTGCGCCTGCGCTGGATCCCGGAGCGCGCCGTGAAGGACGCGGCGGAGCTGCTCATCCGCAACATGGCGCTGCTCTTCGTCCCCGCGGGCGTGGGGGTGATGGCGTACGGCGGCCTGCTCGCGCGCGAGTGGCTGCCCATCGTCGTGGCCGGCGCGGCGAGCACGGTGGCGGTGCTGGTGGTCGTCGGGTGGCTTCAGCAGCGGCAGGAGACGGCGGATGATTGATTCCGCCGATGCCGCGCGCCTCCTGGTCGCGCTGCTCGCCATCGCGGCGACGGTGGCGGTCTACGCGGCCGCGCGGGTCATCCAGCGGGGAACGGGCTCCGTGCTGCTGCACCCGGTGCTCGTCGCCATCGTGGTCATCATCGCCGCGCTATGGTGGATGCGGATCGCCTATGCGACGTACGACCTCGGCGGGCGAGTGCTGACGTTCCTGCTGGGGCCAGCCGTCGTCGCGCTGGGATTGCCGCTGTTCCGGCAGATGGAGGAGATCGGACGCCGCGGACGGGCCGTGCTGGTGTCGCTGGCCGTGGGCAGCGTGGTGGGCGTGGTGTCCGCCGTGGGGACGGCGGCGCTGCTGGGCGCGTCGGCGACCGTCGTGCGGTCGCTGGCGCCGCGCGCCGTGACGACGCCCATCGCCATCGGCATCGCGGAGCGGGTGGGCGGACTGCCGGCGCTTTCCGCCGCGGTGGTGATCCTGAGCGGCATCCTGGGCGCCATCATCGGCCCGCCGCTGCTGCGCCGGATGGGCGTGCGCAGCCGCACGGCGTTCGGGCTGGCGCTGGGGGCAGCGGCGCACGGCGTCGGCACCGCGCGCGCGGCCGAGGAGGGCGACGTGGAGGCCGCCAGCAGCGGGCTCGCCATCGGCCTCATGGGCGTGGGCACGGCCGTGGCGGCGCCCCTGGTGCTGGCGGTGATGCAGTGGGCGGGGTGGCTCGCCTGAATCTCACCGTGGTCAGACCTGACGCAGGAGGCTGGCTCGCGGGCACAGTTCCCGATTTGGAATTCTAGTTCCATATTTGGAATCTATGTTCTATATTTGGAACGGAGGTGCCTGGAGCGAAAGTCGCCGACGACCACGAGGGACGCACGATGCTGTTTAGAACTCTGAACGAGGCGCTCGGATCAACCACCAAGGTGAGCATCCTCCGCGCGCTGCTGCCGCTCACCACCGTCGTTTCCGGCAGTGAGGCGCGGGCACTGGCGGGGGTTCGCTCCGCCGGCGGAATGTGGGCCGCCCTGGACGAGCTGTCGGAGCTGGGCATCCTGGAGCGCGAGCAAACCGGGCGCATCCGCCTGTTCCGCATCAACCGGGAACACGACCTGGTGGAGCCCCTCACGGCCCTCTTCCAGGCCGAGTTCAAGCGGTTCGCGGATCTCCGGCAGGCGTTTCACGACATCCTGGAGAGGGGGGCTGTACGAGAGTACACGCTGTCCATTATTCTATTCGGCAGCAACGCACGGGGTGACGCACGGCCGGACAGCGACACCGATCTGCTCGTGGTCACGGATACGGAATCCGCGGTCGGGAGCGTGGAGCGCGTCCTCATCGAAGCGGAGCCGGAGATCCGGCGCCGCTTTGGGCTGCGCATCTCGCCGTACGTGCTGGACAAGGCCCGCGTGGAGGCGCGGTATCGTGATGGCGATCCGCTGATGCAGAACATCCACGCCGAAGGCCGCACGCTGTACGGAACCCACTTTCAAGAGATCGCGGGCGTATGGTGAGACTGGGCAGCACCGCAACCGAAGACCCTTCCCGCGCGGCGAAATACCTGGCCATCGGCCGCTCGCTGCACCGGAACACGCAGGAGCTGGAAACGATCAGCGAGACGCGGTACGGCAACGGCCTGGCGATCATCGCCATCCACGCCGCCATCGCCTACACGGACGCGCTGACGATCGCGTTTCGCGGCATCAAGTCCCAGGACGGCGACCATGCGCGCGCGGCGGACGTGCTGGCCCATGCGCTGGGCCAGAACCGCAGCTACACCGGGCAGGTGAACCGGCTGCGGGGCATTCTGCAGGCAAAGAGCAACGCCTCGTACAGCGGCCAGTACTACTCGCTGGAGGAAGGCCAGCGCATCGCGCGCGAAGCGGGGGAGTTCATCCGCTGGGCAGAGGACATGCTGGCGAACCGGCCTTCGCAATCGGCCGCGTAGCGCGCATCCGCCCGGAGGGAATGAATTCGCCGCTGGAATCCACGAAGTCCGCCCTCGCGGACTGGCGACTGTGGGCGAATCACAGGATTGGGTGCGCGCCCGGGCTGTCGCTCGCGCGTCACTCGCCCCTGCGCACCGGGCTGGGCCAAACGCGAGCGGGTGAAGCCCTGTTCCGTGCCGCACCTCGGCACGGAGACAGGCATTGTGGCAGTCCCAGCCGCGGGTTTACCTGCTCAGGCTGGACGCGTTGGCGGGGTGTCGGCTGAACGCGGAACCGCCCCACGCCGTGAGAAGGCGTGGGGCGGCATCCATCGGCCGAATCCCGCAAAGTACGGCCTACGGGACCGGGACGACCAGGCGGACGGGAACGACCTCCGGCGCGCGGCTCGCCGGGACCACGCGCACGGGAACGACGATCTCCGCGCCGTAGTAGCCGTCCGCGGAAGGGCGAGGGTAGCGCGGGGGAAAGGCCGTGGCGCGCACCACCACCTCCACCGTGGCCGTGTCCGTTCCGCCGGCGGCGATCAGCCCCACGGGGAGAAAGAAGCGCCCCGCCGCGTCCGTGCGCGCCCGGTGCTGCGCCAGCGAGCCGCGGGACCGGTCCACGAGCCGCAGCGTCACCACCTCCACCGAGTCCAGCTGCGCGCCCGCCGCGTTCGTCACCGTGCCCTGCAGCCGCGCGTGGTGCGAGTCGCGGAACTCGCCGCCCATCCCGCCCGTGGGAACGGGTGGCGCGTCGTCCCCGCCCCCCGGAGGGGGTGCGCAGCCGGCCAGCATCAGCGCAGCCAGCGCCGCGAATCGTCCGTATCTCATCATCTCCGATCGTCCCTGCAAGCGCCGGGCGTGCGGGGCGCCGGCCGCCCCGCACGCCTCACCGGCTACGCGCCGTAGAAGTTCCACTGCCACAGCTTGCGCACCGTCGCAGAGTTGAACCCCGTGGGATACGAGAAGGTGGGGTTCCACGATACGCCCTCCCACGTCGTGCGCCAGCCGCTGCCGTACGAGGGCCCCACCGTCTCGGCGCTCACGTTGCCCTCGATGCAGTACACCACCTGGTCCATCCCGTCCAGGATGTTGGCGTACACGACGCTGCCTGTAGAGGTGCGATAGTACGGCTGGCAGTTCGCCATGATGTTGGCGATGAACGACGCCGGGTACGCAGCGGTGTCGAACGACTCCTCGCTGACGGTGTTGCTGTAGGAGTCCGGCTGGCCCGTGCCGTCCACCAGATCGTAGAAGAAGCCCGCCGCCGCGCCCTCCGTGATGAGCCCGTTGGAGCCGTAGAAGGCGCGGGACTCGATGGTGTAGTCGCTGTACCACGTGTTCGTGAGCCGGCTGGCCAGCAGGTACACCGCGAAGAAGTCGGCGAAGCCTTCCACGAAAGCGCACGACAGGTTGTACGGCACGTCGATGTTGTGGCCGGCGGGGTCGCACCGGTACGTGCCGGGCAGTGACTCGATGGCCCGGTGGTGGAACGAGTGCCCGTACTCGTGCATCGTAACGAAGATGCCGTCCTCGTCGAACACCCGCGAGTGGTTCTGCATGATGACGTCGGCGCGGGTGCACCCATACGTCGTGTTGATGGCCTGGCAGTACTGGATG
>DATING010001203.1:0-2275 GCA_035474555.1 Longimicrobium sp.
GCCTCTGCGTGAAACGCCCTCACGGAAGTCTGCCCGCGCGCAGACACAAGGCCAAGCGATGACCTGACGGGGCTACCCACGGTGCGGGACGGCGTGGATCTCGGGCTCGTCGAACGCCTTGTCCGGCGAGGCGAGCGCGGGAACCAGCTCGCCGGCGGCCGTCTCGCGCGCGGCGCCGCGGATGCCGTCCGCCAGGTTGCCCGCCGCGATGCGCGCGCCCTCGCCCACGGTCCCCAGGCCGATCTCCGGGCCGCGCGCCTCGTTCAAGCCGCCGGCGAGCTTTACGCCCAGGCCGTGCTCGTACGACATCCGCCCGCCCACGTACGCGCTGTATCCCATCGCCCCCAGCGCCGCCAATCCCACGGCCAGGTAGCCCAGGCCGGGCCGGTGCGTGCGCATCCGCCTGGCCGCCATGGCCGCCGTGATGCCCACGAGCCCCGCGTTCAGCGTGCGGTGCGTCACCAGCAGGTCGTGCGCCTGCCCCTCGGCGTGCACCGCCTGCTGCGCGATGAGCCCGAACGCCGCCGCCGTCACCGCGCTGGCGGCGGCCAGGGGCATGGTGCGGCGCCCCATCTCCAGCAGCGCGTAGTCCCCCGTCAGGCGCCCGAGCGCGTCCGCGCCCAGCGACAGGGGAAGGAGCGCGATGGGAAAGTGGACCATCGCGGGGTGCATCTCCTGCAATCCGATGGGCATGGCTCGCCTCCGTGGTTCCTGCCGTCCGCTCGTGGAAGCGGGGCACCGTGGCAGGATCGGTTCCAGCGGCGGGTCACGCTGGCGAGGGGTGCGCGGACGCCCGCCCTTCGTCAACGCGAGGGCGGGGGCACCGTGTTCCATCCATCCCGCGGAGGGGGCCGGGGCGGGCCCGTGCGTCAGGCCGCCCCGGTCCGGGCTCCGGGCCGCGCGGCTACCAGTCGTCGCCGCCGCCGTACTCGTCGCGGCGTCCGCCGCCGCCATTGCCGCGGCCCCAGCCGCCGTCGCGTCCGCCGCCACCGCCGCTGCCCCCGCGCCCGCCGCCGCCACTGCCACTGCCACTGCCGCCGCGGTTGTATCCGCCGCCGCCGCCGGCTCCCCCGCCGCCGCTGCGATTGCCGTACTCACCGCCGCCGCCGTATCCCCCGCTGCTCCCGCTCCCGCCGCCATAGCTGTTGCCGCCGCGGGGCGCGCCGTAGCCGCCGCCCTGGCCCATGGGCGCCTCTTCCGCGCCGCCTTCGGGCGCGTTCATGCGCACCAGGTTGGCGGCCTTGAGGCCCTTGGGCTCCTCGATGACGTCGAACTCCACGGGCTCGCCCTGCTCCAGCGTCTTGAAGCCGCGGCCGGAGATGCCGCTGTGGTGGACGAAGATGTCGGTGCCGTCTTCACGCGTGACGAAGCCGAAGCCCTTTTCCTGCGAGAACCACTTGACCGTACCTGATGCGCGTTCCATGGGACTGTGTGAGGCTGGGGGGACTGGGTGGGACTGAAAAATGGACCGTCGGGGGGCCAGCCGCACAGATCGTTCCCACCCCGGGACACCCATTGTGCAAGTGCCCGCTTGCAGCCCCGCAGGTAAATGGAGGGGCCGCTGTTACATCCATTTGTAACGATTTTTCACCGTCCAGGCCCCGCGCAGATCGGGCCGTAACCAGATAAACCCGGCGGGGCGAATCTGCCACGTTCGTCCCACGGGCGCCACGCTGGCCGGGACGGGGCGGGTGCGCTACACTCCGCCCCCGGCCGCGACGTTCGCGCGCCACCGCCTGAACGATGGACGATCACCGGATGGATGGACCCCAGCTGTTCTGGCTCGCGGCATTCACCGCCGCCCTGATGCTCGGCACGTTCGTGGAGGTGGCCGTGGGCGGCAGCCGCCTGCGCCAGCTACGCGACGTCCTCCCGGCGGGCGCGGACGAGATGCCATCCGTCTCCATCGTCATCGCCGCGCGCAACGAGGCGCGAGGCATCGAGCCGGCGCTGCGCTCCGTGCTGTCCCAGCAGGGCGAGGGCATCGAGGTCATCGTCGTGGACGACCGCTCGGACGATGAGACGGGCGCGATCCTGGACCGCATGGCGGCGGAGAACCCCCGGCTGCGCGTGGTGCACGTGACGGAGCTGCCGGCGGGGTGGCTGGGAAAGAACCACGCCCTCTGGCTGGGCTCCCAGGCCGCGCGCGGCGAGCTGCTCCTGTTCACCGACGCCGACGTGGTGCTGGCGCCCGACACGGCCGCGCGCGCCGCCGGCTACCTGGTGCGCGAGGGCATCGACCACCTGACGCTGGCGCCGCGGGTGATCATGCCCG
>DATING010001204.1:0-2532 GCA_035474555.1 Longimicrobium sp.
CGTCCACCCCCGCCGCCTGCGAAAAGCGCGGACGGCCCTGGGCGTGATCTCTTTACGAAACCGCATTCCGACCACCTGGATCAAGGGATGAACAGTTCCGTCCGGAGGCACACCATCCACCCGTGTACCCGCGGGGATCGATGGGTCAGCGAGTGGCGCCTCGCTTCTGCGCCATCGGCATCCCCGGAGCCCCGCTCCTCACGCCCCTTCGCGGCCGGGTACGCCCACGTGCTCCGGGCGAGGGCGCTCGCGGACCTCGTCCAGCTCCGCCAGCGGATCGGGCGCGGCGAGGAGGACGGCGGGGGCGGGCGGTGCATCGTCCGCCTCCGCGTGCTGCCCTTCGGCAGCGCCGTACGTCTCCGGACCGTCGTCCGCCCCGGCATCGTCCGGCTCGTAGCCGTCGCGCATCCAGCCGATCAACAGCCCCACCAGCAGGGCGAGAAGGGCGCAGCCGGCCAGCACGGGGGGGCCGGGGAAGTCGCCGTCCGCCGTCCCCGGGTTCCAGAGGAGCATCCCGACCAGGACGCCCGCCACCGCCGAGAGAAGGCCGGTGGCGTAGGGGTGCCGCGGCAGCCGCCTGCCGGCGAAGCGTTCCGTGAGCCCGAGCGCCAGAAAGCCCATGATCATCGCGGACCACGCCGCCCCGCCCACACCGAGAGGCTCTCGAAAGACGATCAGGACGGCCATCCCCAGGGCCATCATCAGGCCGTAGAGGATGCCCTCCTTCCAATCCGTGACGGGTCCCACGTCGTCGGGCAGCTTCGCCGCGTGCGCCGCCGGGTTCGCGCGCGCCTCGTCGCGGAGCTCCACGACGCGCCGGCACTCGGGGCATTCACCCAGGTGCCGCTGCACGAGGGGACTGATCTGGGCCCCGCGCGGCGCATCCCAGAGGATCTGGTGCAGGCCGGGGATGTGGGTATCCGCCCACGGGCACGACGGCAGCCGCGTACCGGGCGGGAGCGCGGCACTCCAGCGGACGGCCTCCGCCATGATGCGCATCCGGTGCGCCTGCGCGGACGGCACGGCCACCGTCCCCGCCTCTCACGCGGCCACCTCGCCCGGGCTCGCGCCGACCTCGTCCGCCATCTGCTCGTGCGTCCATCCGCGGCGCTCCCGAAAGGCCTGCACCGCCGCGGGGGAGATGCGGCGCCGCGTGATCAGGGCCAGCAGCTCGGCCGTGGGCATCTCGGAGTTCATGATGTCACCTCATCCAAGGGAGAGGATTGTCCGTCCAGTACCCTCCTGCGACGCCGAGGCCGCCTCCCCGCCGGTGGATGGCGTGGCCGTCGCGCGGCGGTCCGTCGCGAACCGTCAGGACGTGCGCTCGGCAGGGAAGATCGTGCCACCTCCGCGTTCTTCGCGGCGCGTGCGATAGGAGGAGGTCACCGCTTGGGGCATGATGCAGATGAGCGGTGGATATCTGCCCGCGGGCCGACACTCACGTGCTCGCCGCCGGCCGCCCCTGCCGCGCCGATCAGCCGGGAATACGCCCCCGGAGCGAGACGCTACGGATCGGGATCCTCCGTTTCCTGGCCGCGGGCGTTCCGGCCGAGCGAGGATCAGCAGCGACCGGCGCGGACCGGCTCAGGGCGGGTAGCGGAACCGGAAGGTGCGCGTCTCCACCTGGCTGGACTCCTCAGCGCCCGGATCAGCCGTGGTAGTGCTGACGCCCTGCAGGTAATACGGCCGCAGCGTCCGTGGATCGGTGTGAAGGCGATAGGACGACTGGATGTTGAACTGCGCGAACATGGCCTGGACCTGCTCATCCGGAAGTCCCGTGCGCGCCAGGAAGTCGGTGAAGGCCTGTGTCATCGCCCCCTGGTCAGGCGCGGACGTCACCTCCATCTCCACGCAGCGCTGTTCCGCGTCCTCCGGCGTGCACCGGATACGCTCGACGACCCGCATCTTCAGGTGGATGGGGATGGCCACGCCCTCCAAGACTGGCAACTCCGACGATATCTCCGAGGTGTAGGGCAAGCCGATCACCAGCTCCTGGCCGGCCCACATGCCCACGATCCTGTTCCACTCGGCGTCGGCGGCCCCGCGCAGCGCCCCCGGCTGCAGCCCGGCGGCGATTATCGCCTGGGCACTTTCGCGCAAGGATGCGCGTACCCCAGCCAGCAGCGGCTGCAGGGCCTGGCCCGTCTGCGCGGCTACCTGCTCGGCACCTTCCACGCGCAGGAACTCGCCGGTGCGGCTGACAACGCTGGGTGGCCGGGCGCCAAGGGCCACGCGGACGAGGGCCTCGTAAAAACGCCCCGTCCCCGGCCTGGGCGGCGGGAGCGCCGTCCAGCGCAGGTCGGAGTACTCGACCGCCAGCCCGGCCTCGTGGGCCGACACGTCCATGCGGTAGGTGGCCGCGAGGCGAACGGAATCTCGCTCGCTTCCAATCCGCAGCAGGCGCACCTGCTCGAAGTCGATCTCCGCCCGCATCCCCGGCTCCCAGCCGAAGCGCAGGGGGATCGTCTCACCCCTCCCCTCCTGCTGTGCGGCAAGCGGCACGGAGGCGGCGAGGGCCAGGGCGAGGGCGAG
>DATING010001205.1:0-7502 GCA_035474555.1 Longimicrobium sp.
TGCGAAAAATTTGGATGGCCGTCCCCTCGCCGGCAGCAGCCTCACTGCCAAGGATCTCTGGCCTCCTGCACGACTTGGCCGATTCGCGTCCGGATGTCGCGCCGCATCGTTCCCGCACGTGCGGTCTCCGGAAAAGCCTGCCATACTGGATGATTGCCATCGCGACGGCCGGACGCGGATCCGGCGGCGAGCGGCAGGATGCATCAGGCCCTTGGTAGATGGTCTGCTGCCGGCGAGGGGACGGCCATCCGTTTTTTTTTTCGAGGAGGCAGGATCGTAGCATCGGGGGCGGATGCTTGCCGGGGCACATCATCCACACGATCGCGATCCGTAAGAGCATGCCTGTGCCGGAGACCCGGATACCCCGCTCCGAGTGACGCACGACGCCAGCGGGCGGATGCCTGTCCTGGCACATCATCCACACGATCGCGATCGGTAAAACCGTGCCCGCGCCGGAGACCCGGATGCGCCGCTCCGAGTGCCGCGCGGCGCGTTTCTCGTGTTGACCCGCGGCCCCGCGCCCTCTAGCTTGACCCTCCCCCGACGCCGCCCGCGCGCACTTCCGTGCGCCGGCCCTTTCCCGCGCCTGACCGCCATGCAACCGCACCTTCGCCCCATGGACGCGGGCGAAATCCTGGACGGCGCCTTTTCGCTGTACCGGCGGCACCGCGGCGCATTCGTGCTCGCGGGGGTCCTGCCCCTGCTGCCGCTGCTGGCCGCGTGGGGGTGGCTGGCCGTGGACGCATGGCGCGGCGGGCACTACGGCGAGGCGCAGGCGGACGGGCTGCTGGCCCTGGCCCTGCTGGGCGGCTGGCTCCCCGCCACGCTGACCCGCGCCGCCGTCATCCGCATGGCCGCCGACGCGCAGCTGGGCTGTCCCGTGCACCCCCGCGCCGCCGTTGCCGACGCCCTCCGCCGCCTTCCTGTCGCGCTCTGGGCCGGCGGGACCACCAGCCTGCTCGTGGCGCTCCCCCTGTACGCGGGGATGGCCCTGCTCGCCGCGCTGGCCTGGAGCGGCATGGGCGCAGCGTACTGGGTGACCGCGTTGCTGATGTGGCTCACCCCCGCCGCCCTGGCCGCCCCCTGGTTCGGCACGCTGCCAGCCGTGGTGCTGGAGGGCGCCGGCGGCCACGGCGCACGGATGCGGTCGTGGGCGCTCACCCGCGCCGCGCCGGGAACGGTCGCCACGGTGTGGGCCGTGACCTTTTTGCTCGCCTGGCTCCCCTGGGCCGCCACCGGCACCGTGCTGGTGGTGACCGGCGCGGGGCTGGGGAACGGGACGCAGGTGGTGCTCTGGCTGGCGATGTGCCAGGCCGCGGGCGCCGGGACGGTGCCGCTGGTGGCCGCCGCCCGCACCCTGCTCTTCAACGACCTGCGCGTGCGGGCGGAGGCGCTGGACGTGCGCGTGCTCGCCGAGCGGCTGGCGGCGGCGTAGCCATGCAGGCCACCCTTCCCACCGAGCCGCAGGTGCGGGCCGCCCTGGAGCGCGTGTACGCCCGCCCCGAGTTGGCCCCGCCCCCGCCCGGACCCTTCGATGGCATCTGGGCCTTCTTCGGCCGGATCATGGGCCGCCTGTTCGACTGGCTCAGCGGCCTGGGCTCCCTGCGCGGCGACAACCCCATCGTGTACTGGATGGTGATCGGCGCGCTCATCGCGCTGGGGCTGGGCATCGTCATCTACTTCATCCGCAACACCCTGCTGCGCCTGGGCAGCGCGGACCCCGCCCCGCGCGTGGCGCGCGGACCCGGCGGCGTGATCGACGCCCGCGCCCGCACGGCCGGCGAGTGGGAGGACGAGGCGCGCCGGGCCGCCGCCGCCGGGCGCTACCGCGACGCGGCCGTGGCGTTGTACCAGGCGCTGCTGCTGCGGCTGGAGGCCGCGGGCACCCTGCGCTACGACCCCGCCAAGACCCCCGGCGACTACCGCCGCGAGGCGAAGCGCAGCCCGCAGGCGGCCGGCGCGCTCACGGGGTTCCTGCGCGGCTTCGAGCCCGTGGTCTTTGGCGGGCGGACGCTGGACGCGGCGGGGTACGAGCGGCTGCGGGGCGCCGCGGGCGAGGCGGGTGCCCATGGGTAGGCGCGACACGGGGCTCGTGGTGCTGCTGCTCCTCGTCCTCTTTGCCCTGGCGGCGCTGGCCGGGCTCACGGCGGACCCGGACGACCGCCAGGACCCCCGCGCCAGCACCTGGGTGCGCTCCGAGAACGGCGCCGCGGCGCTCTACTGGACCCTGCAGGACCTGGGGGTCCAGGTGCGCCGGCGCACGGGCGGGTTCCTGGACGCGGACTCGCTGCGGGGCGTGGTGGCCGTCATCGCCCCCTCCAATCCCCTGTCGGAGGAAGAGGCGGGCGCCGCGGCGGAGTTCGTCCGCGGGGGCGGGACGCTGCTGTACGTCCCCGGCGCGTACGAGACGGCGAGCCCCTTGATGGACACGCTGGGGATCCGGGGCGACTGGCTGAAGGGGATGTTCACCGCGGAAACCGCCGCCGCCCGCCCGCACCCGCACCGCTGGACGGAGGGCGTGGCGTCCGTGAAGGGGTTCCGGCGCGTGTTCCGCGACACGGCGGGGGTGCTGCGCGGCGCCGGGGCGGACACCCTGCTGGCCGTGGACGGCCGACCCGCCGGGCTCACGTGGACGCTGGGCGCCGGCCGCGTGATCGCGTTCGCGGACGCGGAGCCCCTGCGCACCGGCAATCTGCAGACGAGCGGCGCGGCCACCGTCTTTGCCCGCGCCGCGGCGGACGTGGCGCGGGGGGACACCCTCTGGTTCGACGAGTACCACCACGGCTTCGGCGGCGGCGGTACCGGGATGGTGACGGGGATGGTGCGCTACGCGTGGCGCACGGTGTCGCGCGGGCTGATCCTGCAGCTGCTGGCGGTCGTGGTGCTGCTGGTGTGGGCGGCCGGGCGGCGCTTCGGGGCGCCCCTGCAGCCGGAGCCCGTGCGCCGGCGCTCGCCCCTGGAGCACGTGGAGGCGCTGGCGGGGGCGTACCGGCAGGCGGGGGCCCGGCGCACGGCGCGGCGGCTGCTGCTGGCCGGGCTGGCGCGGCGGCTGGGACGCCGCGCCCCGCCGGACGAGACGGCCGCGGGCGAGATGCTGGGACGGATGGCGCGGCTCAGCCCCGTGGGGCGCGACGCCGCGGCGCAGCTGGAGAACGACTTCAAGCGCGGGGCCGATGCCGACCTGGTGTCGCTGGCCCGCGGTGTGGACCGCTACCTGGACGAGGTCAGGCGACCGTGAGCACCCTAATGGAAGAGACCGTGGCGGGAGACCGGGCGCACCGCGTGCTGGAGGCGCTGAGCACCGTGGTGCTGGGCCAGGAAGACATGCTGCGGCAGATGATGGTGGCCCTGCTGGCGGGCGGCCACGCGCTGCTGGAGGGGGTGCCGGGGACGGCCAAGACGCTGTCCATCCGCGCCCTGTCCATGGCGCTGGAGCTGCGCTTTGGCCGCGTGCAGTTCACCCCCGACCTCATGCCGACGGACCTGATCGGCGTGAACGTGCTGGACGAGCTCAAGCGCGACTTCAGCTTTCACCCCGGCCCCGTCTTCACGGACCTGCTGCTGGCGGACGAGATCAACCGCGCTCCGGCCAAGACGCAGGCGGCGCTGCTGGAGGCCATGCAGGAGCGCCAGGTGACGGTGGACGGGCAAACGCGCCCGCTCCCCGCCGGCTTTACCGTCTTCGCCTCGCAGAACCCGGTAGAGTACGAGGGGACGTATCCGCTCCCCGAGGCCCAGCTGGACCGCTTTCTCCTCAAGATCATTGTCGGCTATCCGGGGGCGGAGGCGGAGCGGGCCATCCTGGACCGCTACGTGGACGGCTTCAGCGCCGACCGCGCGGACAGCTACGGCATCAAGGCCGTGCTGGGGAGCGGCGAGCTGGTCCGGCTGCGGCAGGCCGTGTCCACCGTGCACGTGGAGCCCAACGTCCGCGACTACATCACCCGCATCGTCCGGGCGACGCGCGAGGAGCCGTCGCTGGCCCTGGGCGCCTCGCCCCGCGCGGGCGTGGCGCTGTTCCTGGCCGCGCGGGCGGAGGCGTTCCTGAGCGGCCGCGACTTCGTCACGCCCGACGACGTCAAGTCGCTCACCCTTCCCGTGCTGCGCCACCGCGTGGTGCTGACCCCCGAGGCGGAGGTGGAGGGGCAGACGGTGGACGACCGCGTGGGCGGCCTGCTGGGCACCATCCCCGCTCCCCGGTGAGCCTGCTCCCGTCCGGCCGCTGGCTGGCCCTCGTCGCCGCCGCGTCCCTGCTCTGGCTCCTGAGCGCGCCCGTGGCGCTGGGCGTGGACGTGGTGCTGGTGGTGCTCCTGGTGCTGGATGCCCTGGCCATCCCCGGACCCCTCCAGCTGGCCGTCGCCCGAAAGACGCCCGCGCGCATCTCCCTGGGCGCGTCCGCGGAGGTGGAGGTCCGGATGGACAACCGCGCGGGCCGCCGGGTGCGCGTGCGGGTGACGGACGACCTGCCCCCGCTGCTGGAGCGGCAGGGCGGGGACGTGACCGATACGTGGCTCCCCGCCCAGCGCGAGGAAGGCGTGCGCTACACCGTCAAGACGCTGCGCCGCGGCGACGGCGTGTTCGGCGACGTGCACCTGCGCGTGGCGGGGCCGCTGGGGCTGGCGTGGCGGCAGCGGCGCGTGCCCCGGGCGGACGCCGTGCGGGTGATCCCCGGCGTGCTGGAGGTCAAGCGCTACCGGCTGCTGGGGATGCGCAACCGCCTGCGCGAGGCGGGCTTTCGCAGCGTGCGCCAGCGGGGCGAGGGCGGCGCGTTCGAGAGCCTGCGCGAGTACGCGCGCGGCGACGATCCCCGCACGGTGGATTGGAAGGCCAGCGCGCGGCGTGGCGGGCTCATCGTCCGCCAGTTCGAGATGGAGCGCCGGCAGAACGTCATCATCGCCATCGACGCGGGGCGGCTGATGACGCAGAAGGTGGGCGAGCGCGAGCGGCTGGACTACGCGCTCACGGCCGCCCTGCTGCTGGCCGACGTGGCCGGTGTGCACGACGACGCCGTGGGGCTGCTCGTCTTCAGCGACCAGGTTGAGGCGTTCCTGCCCCCCGCCCGCAAGTCGCTGTCGCGCCTGTCCGAGGCGCTGGGGCAGGTGCACGCCAGGCTGGTGGAGCCCAACTACCCCGCCGCCTTTACCTACCTGGCAAAGCAGGTGCGGCGGCGGTCGCTGCTGGTGGTGTTCACCGACATCATCGACCCGCTGGCCAGCGCCGCCATCGTCTCGCAGCTCAGCCGCGCGGCGGACCGGCACCTGCCGCTGGTGGTCGCCATCCGCAACCCGGACCTGGAGGCCGCCGCCGCGCTGGAGCCCGTGGACGATGCCGCCGTCTACCGCCGCGCCGCCGCCGAAGAGCTGCTGCAGGCGCGCGCCGCGGCCCTGGCCTCCATGCAGCGCGCCGGCGTGCTCGTGGCCGACACCCGTCCCGGCGACGCCGTCCCCGCCGTCGTGAACCGCTACCTGGACGTGAAGCGTCGGGGAATGCTGTAGGGAGTGCGAACGTGCGAAAGTGCGAAAGTGGGGGAGTGCGGGTGCCGATGAAGGATGGGTTTCAGGCCGGTGGCACGCGCCGGGCCCCGGCGATTGAAATCGCGGCACCGAAAACGTGATGTCGGCCTTCGCCGACGGGTCCGGCACGGTCGAGTGCCGCGTCCAGGGCAGAGTGCCCGTCGTTGGTGTCCGCGCAGGCGGACAGCGTGATGTTATAGCCGCGATTTCAATCGCTCGTCGGATGCGCTCGCTCCACCTTCGCCTTGCGACTAGATCCGTCCCTTTCCTTGATCGCACCGTTCTTGATCGTGCGCCGCTCTTTGATTGTCCGGCTCCTGATCGCGCACCGCACTTGGTCGCCCCGCTCTTGATCGTGCGCTGTTCCTGATTGTGCTGCTCCTGATCGTGCTGCTCCTGATTGCCCGCTCTCGATCGCGCGCCGGTCCCGTCTCCGCGTCTCGATGTGACCCGGTCGTTCCCGATGATCACGCGCGGCTTGCATCGTCTTCGGTCGACGTGATTTGTCTCGCGTGCGCGTTCGAATCCACCACCTCCTGATCGGTTTGCTTCCTTGTCCGACGTGAAGATGCTGCTCCCCCGCCGCGACCTGCGGGGCCGCTCGCCCCGGACCGCGCTGTCGGCCGCCCTCGTGCTGACGGCGGGGGTGGGCGCGCTGGACTGGGTCACGGGATACGAGGTGAGCGTGCTGGCGCTGTACCTGCTGCCGCCCGCGCTGGCCGGGTGGCACGCGGGGCGGCGGTGGGCCATCGTGCTCGCGGTGCTGGGAGCCGCGGCGTGGCTGGGAGCGGACCTGCTGGCGGGGCATCCGTACTCGCACCTGGCGATCCCGTACTGGAACGCCGTGGCGCGGCTCGCCATCTTCGCGGCGTTCGGCGCGCTGGCGGGCGAGCTGCGCACGGCCCGCGAGCGGATTGCCCGCGGCCCGGACGAGGAGGGGCTCCCCGCCGCCGGCTCGTTCTACCGCATGCTGGAGCAGGAGTACGCGCGGGTGCTGCGCTACGACCGCCCCGTGACGCTCGCCTACGTGGACGCGGGCGGCGTGCGCGGCGACGCCGGTCCGGGCGGGGAGGCGTTCGCCGCCGCCGTGCTGGATGTCCTGCGCTCCACCCTGCGCGGCACGGACGTGGTGGCGCGCCCCCGCGGCAAGGAGTTCGCCCTGATCCTGGCGGACACGGGCCCCGACGCGGCGGCCGTGGCCCTGGGGCGCCTGTCCGGTGCGCTGGGCAAGCTGCTGGGGCGGCAGGGCGGCGGCGCGTCCATCGTGATCGGCGCCGTGAGCTGCACGGCGCCGGTGTCGGACGTGAACCATCTCATCCAGCGCGCCTACCAGCTCATGTACCAGGCTGACCGCGCGCCCGGCCACGTGGCCCTCGCCCACGAGGCGTTGGCAGACCCCAGCCTCGCAGGCGCCGCCACCGCGCCGTAGCCGGCCTCCGCTCTCCCCGATCGATCCTCACGGCCACGCGCACACCTACGGGATGCGCTGCGCGTACGTGCCCGTCGCATCGACCACCTCCACGCGATCGCCAGCCATGAGCCGGTCCGGGAAGACGACCAGGCACTGGCCGCCTTTCCATCGCGCGGAGGGAAAGCAGATGGCGCGCACGCGCCCCGTTGCATGCGCGGCGTGGCCGATCTGCTGGGTAAGCGGCATGGGTCCCGCCCCAGCGAGGTAGCGGTCCATCTGCATCCGGAATTCGCCCGTGATCCCCGCCTTCGTCACGCCGAGCGCACGACGGACATCCTGCTCCGTCAGGTCCAGCACTCCAGCCACATCCACGTCGACGTAGAAGGTCATCACGGGGTCCTGCGGCCGAAGGGGCAGCAGCCGTCCCGAGGGGTCGCAGAACAGGTGCTGCAACTCGGCGTACGCGGTCGGCTGGTCCCCCGCCAGGTACAGTCCCGCGGGGCCGCCCAAAGGCGTGTAGCGCGCGCCGAATGCGGCGGAGCCGAGATGGTAGAGGGGCTCCGGCGGCACGCGCAGGA
>DATING010001206.1:0-1964 GCA_035474555.1 Longimicrobium sp.
TCCCCCCGGCCCCCTCCCCGCTCGTTCCTCGCGGAGAGGGGGAGAACTTCGGCCCCGGTGCAGGCACTTTCCGCCCCAGCCCTCCCCCACGCAGTTTGTGGGGGAGGGCGGGGGAGGGGGGCGCTCCGCCTCGCCGAGACCCACGCCACCACGCGCAAACGCTCGTAGAAGGATAACACCCTCTCCCACGCAGTTTGTGGGAGAGGGTGCGAGCCTACGCGAGCGGGTGAGGGCTCACGGCGGGCTGCCGAACCGGAGCGTATCCCGCGGCGCATTGGGATTCGGCGGCGCCGGGCGCGGCGGGTCCGGCTGGTTCACCGGCTCCTGCGCGGGCGGCGGCCGCTGCGGCTGCGGACGCGGCGCGGGCCGTTGCGGCTGGGGCCTCGGCTGCGCCTGCGCGGGCGGACGCTGCTGCGGCTGGGCCTGGACGGGCGGCCGCTGCTGGGGCTGCGTCGCCGCGGGCCGCTGCGGCTGGGCCGCGGGCGGACGCTGCGGCTGCACGCCGGGCGCCGCCGGACGGACACCGGGCTGCGCGCCGGGGACCGTCGGCCGCACGACGCCGGGCTGCGCGCCGGGCGGAAGCGGCTGGCCGGGCACGGGCTGGCCGGGCACACCGGGCTGGACCGTCCCCGGTGGAACGGTGCCGGGCGGCGGGACGATGACCCCGGCGCGGCGCAGCGAATCCAGCCGGATGCTGTCGCGCACGGCGGTGGAATCGACCGGCATGTAGATGGGCGCGCCGCCCAGCAGCCGGCGGAACGGCTGGGCCGGGGCCCCGCGCCGCACCAGCGCCGCGCGCGTTCCCCGCGGCCAGGTCTGCGCCGTGGTGAACGACGTCAGCTCGATCCAGAAGGTGTCGCGCTGCACCCGCCCGCTGGCGAACTGCCCCACGCCGCCGGAGAACGCCACCACCGCCAGCGCGCTGTCGCGCCGCACCTCGCCCGTAAAGGGAAAGGCGACGCCCCCGCGCACGTACTGGCCCGCGATGCTGTCCAGCCGCTGCGTGACGATGCGGAACTCGCCGGGCGGGGTGAGGGTGTAGACCTGCTCGCGCACGGCCGTCGTATCCCCCGCGGGGATCTCGAAGCCCGCAAAGCGCCACACGCCGCGTACTTCGGGCAAACCTGCACGCGCCTCGGGGCTGGGGCGCTGCAGCGGCGGAAGGGGCTGCACCTCCACGCCCTCCGCCTCGCCGCACGCGCCCGCGGCCAGCGCCGCAATGCAGGCCAGCACCGCTCCTATCCGTTGTCGCACGCCGGGTCCGTTCTGATGGTAAGCCGTTTGGGATGATGCGCATCGCCAGCCCCGGCCAACGTCGCATCCTCCGTGCCCGTCGGAATGTAGGGCGCCGCCGTGCCCGTTGACAGCGCCTGGCGCCATCCGTAGCTTGCACGGTATGGAGCCCGGTGGGCCCTGGATCGTGCGTGCACTTCCCGACACTCTTCTCGTCAACGATCGCCATGTTCGCCACCGCACGGATGCGCCCGGAACAGGCGGACGCCCTGCTGCGTGAGGCGCTGGAAGCCAACGGCCAGCGCTTTACGGACCAGCGTGCGGCCGTGTACCGCTTTCTGCTGGGCACCACGGAGCACCCCACGGCCGACGAGGTGTTCACGGCCGTGCGCGCCGACATCGCCGACATCTCGCTGGCGACCGTCTACAAGGCGCTGGAGACGCTGGTGAGCTGCAACCTGGCGGTCAAGCTCGCCTACGGCGACGACAGCGCCCGCTACGACGCGCGCACGGACGACCACTACCACTCGCGGTGCGTGCAGTGCGGCCAGGTGCGCGACGTGCCCGGCGAAGTGCCGCCGGTGCTGCCGCAGCTGCGCGTGGGAGACGGGTTCCGCGTGCAGGGGTACCGGGTGGAGGTCATTGGCCTGTGCCCGGCCTGCGTGGACTGAGGACCGCCGTGGCCGGCGCCGCAACGCTCCCCGCCGGGGAGCGTTTTTGTTTCTACGCCC
>DATING010001207.1:0-6243 GCA_035474555.1 Longimicrobium sp.
GGCGGGGGATGTGCAACGGAAGTGCGGACGCAAGGCAATATACCCACGTCGGTTCGCTCGTCGTCGGCGAGGGTAGCGGCGCTATGCGGTCCTGCGAGGCTGGCACGGCGCTCGCAAGGACCGGAAACCCTTGCACCGATACAGCTTAGACGAAGGAGCGCGGGAGGAACCCAATGCTCGGGGAGTTGCTGGCAAAGCTGACGGATTCGGTCGAAGCGCTAACGGTGCGCTTTAGTTGGCGGCGGGCGCTCTTCACGATCGGAATCGTCGCCACGCTGTTCGCGGGGATCGCGGCATGGGAGTGGTACACGTCGTACTTTCGTCTCCGCCGGCTGCAGGCAACGGCGGAGGTACTGACCCAGCTCTCCGCGCTAGACGCGCGGCAGGGGAAGATAGATCCCAAGATTCTGGCCATGCGCCGCATCGTCGGGGAGGAGTTGTCTGCCACCCTTCGCGAACGCTCAGTTCGGTCCTTGCTCCCGAAGGAGTTCCCTGCCCCGTCGTCCACTACGATCTGGAAAATCCTCGCGGGTGCCGCCCCTTGGGGGATCTTGTGCCTGCTCATGTTCAGGGACGAGTGGGCGAGGTCGCGCGGCAAGAAGCCATTCGACAAGGACGACGAGACTCCGGCAGCCTTTGGGCTGACTCTGGGGTTCACGCTGATTGCAGCGATGGCTTCCGCATTCGTCCCGGTGTTCTACTGGCCATGGGGCAACCTCCTGATCGTCCCACTGGCGACGGTGCTGGCACCGTTCGCGATCGGTGCGGCGGGAATGGGCGTGGTCGTGGGCGGCGTTCTTCTCGGGCACGCGGTTACCGGCTGGACGCTCTACACCAAGAAGCCGATCGAGCCGGAGCGTCGCTCATCGTCGCCCATGCGACCGTAGCGTTCGCCGCTCCCACCGGCTTGTGCGGCAGGCAGCGGGCCCGTCCTAGAGACGAGCCCGCGCTTCCTGTTTCTTCCCATCTCCGTGCACACGTCATTCTTGGACGCGATCACGCGCCGCGCAGATCTTATTATACCAGATCCTGAAAAAGAATAAACGTACAGAGGAACAGAGTTAGACGGAGGAAGATGAATAACGAAGCTGGTCTCTGCTCCTCTGTCTAACTCTGTTCCTCTGTATCCCCAAGTATTGTTTTTTCGGATTCGGTATTAATCCTCATGCCCGCCGCCTAGTCCGACGCGACGAAATCCCGCCCCTGCGAGCGTAATGAGTGTGTCGGCGCCGAACGCCTGCGTATCCAGCCGCCGCCAGCGCACCGCATCCGCCAGCGCGGGGCTCGCGATCCCGCCGAAGGGCGCCACGCCGTCCGGGCCGATGAGCACGGGGGCGTAGAAGAGGTACATGCGATCCACGACGTCCGCCCCCAGCAGCGCGGAGGCGAGGACGGCACCGCCCTCCACGAACATGGAGCGCACGCCGGCCTCGCGGATGGCGCGGAGCTGGGTATCCAATCCGGAGGCGGCGAGCACGCGCACGCCGGCATCCTCCAGCACGCGGCGGCGATCGGCGGGCGCGTCGGGCTCGCAGACGGCGAAGACGGGCACCTCGCGCGCGGTGCGGGCGAGCGCGCCGTCGGGCGGCAGGCGCAGGGCGCGGTCAAAGACGATGCGCACGGGCGGGACGCGCGGCTCCACGGCGCCGCGCACGGTCAGCTGCGGATCGTCTGCCCGCGCGGTACCGATGCCGACCGCGACGGCGTCGTAGCCCGCGCGCAGGCGATGCGTCTCGGCGCGCGCCGCCTCGCCCGTGATCCAGACGGAGCGGCCGTCGCGGTCGGCGATGCGGGCGTCGAGCGACAGGGCCAGCTTGAGCGCCACGAACGGCCGCCCGGCGCCCGCGGGGGAGTGCGCGTGGAAGAAGACGGCGTTCTGATCGCGGACCGCCGCCTCTTCCACGCCGCCGAGCGCCTCGATGCCGGCCGCGCGCAGGACGTCGGCGCCGCCGGATGCGCGCGGGTTGGGATCGAACCCGCCGAACACCACGCGGCGCACGCCGGCCGCGATCAGCGCGCCGGTGCACGGGGGCGTCTTGCCGTGGTGGCTGCACGGCTCCAGCGACACGTAGGCCGTCGCGCCCCGCGCCGCGTCGCCGGCGGCGCGCAGGGCTTCGACTTCGGCGTGGGGGCGGCCGTACTCGGTGTGCCATCCCTCGCCCACCACCTCGCCGTCGTCGCGGACGATGACGCAGCCGACCAGGGGATTCGGCGCCACACGGCCCCATCCCCGCCCGGCGAGCTCCACGGCCCGCCGCACGAACGCCCGGTCCTGCTCGGATGCGGTGTCCGTCACGTCAGGCTGCTTTCGAGGGAGAAGGCAGAGTTCCGGCGCGGGCGGAGCGCCCCCCTCCCCGACCCTCCCCCGCAAACTGCGCGGGGGAGGGAGATGGAGGTCGTGCACTCCGGCGGAGACGCTGCACAGGCGGAGGGCCCCCTTCCCCCGGCCCTCTCCCCCGCTTCGCGGGCAGGAGGGGGAGAACTCAACCCGCGCATGACCTTCGCTCCAGCGTGGCACGGGCCCGGGACGGACAGTCCCCGCAGGGGGACTTCGTGTGTTCGTTGCAGCGAATTCATTCGCCCGGCTGGGGGTCGGCGACGGAGTACGGCACCGGGTATCGGCAGCGACGGAGTGACGGCACTGGATGTCGGCGGCGGCAGAGTGACGGCACGGGTGCGGAGATCATGCGCGGGCGAGAAGATCCTTCGGTCGGCGCCAGGGTGCCGTGCACAGGCAGGTACAGTGCGGCGCCTCCCTCAGGAAAACAAGGCGGGCCTGGGAGGGCGCACCCAGGAGGCCGCCTCCCGCCGACGACGCCGGCAGCCGTCCAGATGCGGGAAGGGCCGTCCTCCACCCGGGAAGACGGCCCTCGTCACGATCCACTACCGCACTACCGCACTCACGCACTTACAGCGAGAGCCGCGCGCCCAGGCTGCCGAACCAGGTGCCCTGGCCCGGATCGAAGTCGCTCGTGCTGGGAAAGCCGGTCAGGGGGTCGGCGCCCTGCATCCAGCCCACCTCGGCCACCAGCGAGGCCACCAGCACCGTGAACGACGCGTCCAGGAACGCCGACCAGCGGTCGTTGTCCACGGCGATGTCGTTGTAGCGGTACACCTGCTCCGTGCCCACCGGCGGGCCCGGCGCGCGGAAGGCGAAGTCGGCGTCCGTGTTGAACTTGTCGTAGCCCACGCCGGCCGTGAGCCCCAGCCCCAGCAGGCGCTTGCTCACCGCGGCGCGCGCGCTCACGTTGCTCAGCCCGAACGAGATCTCGCCGAAGTCGTCGTCGCTCGTGGAGCAGGTGCTGCGGTTCTCGCTCGTGGGGACCTCGGTGCCGCTGCACACCTCGCCGAACTGCACGTCACCCAGGTCGCGGTACATCAGCGACACGGACACGCCGGGCGTGACGAACGACTCGCGGATGAGCCCCACCCGCGCGCCGGCGCCCCACGAGAACGCGTTGTCGCCGAAGTCGTCCACCAGCGACAGCGGCAGCACGCTCACGCTGCCCAGCAGGTCGATGGCGCCGAACCCGCCGATCATGGGCGCCACGCTGAACCCCTGCGTAAGCCCCACCGACACGTTGGCACCCACGGCCGGCGCCGGCACGGCGAACTCCTGCACCTCTTCCCCGCCCGACAGCTCCTCGCGGATGTCCGGCAGGCGGGCCGCCACCACGTTCACCCGCGCCGTAAAGCTGACGCGGGGGATCAATCCCAGCCGCACGCCGCCGGTGCTGGCCGTGCCCAGGATGGGGTTGCCGCCGGCCATCAGGATGCCCAGCTGCGGCTGGGCCGCGTCCACGGCCTGCGCCACCACGGTGCACTCTTCCACCGCCTGCATGGGGATGCCCGTGTTGCACACCGTGTTGATGTCGTTCTGCGCCGCCAGCGGGGCCGCGAGCGCGCACGCCGCCGCGGCCATCGCGATCTGCTTGATCTTCATCCGTTTGCTCCGTTGTCGCTCAGCATCACGGTGCCGTCGCCGGGGACGATTTCCCCCGCGATCCATGCCTGCTCGCCGGCCGCGCCCAGGTCGCGCACCACGGCGTCCACGTCCTCCTGGGATACCACCGCCACCATCCCCACGCCCATGTTGAAGGCGCGGAACATCTCGTCCCGCTCCACCCCGCCCTCGCGTTGCAGCACGCGGAAGAGCGCGGGCACCGTCCAGCTGCCCAGGTCGAAGCGCGCGCTCACGCCCTCCGGCAGGATGCGCGGCACGTTGTCCGTCAGCCCGCCGCCCGTAATGTGCGCCAGCCCGCGGATGTGGCCGGCCTCGATCAGCGGGTACAACGATCGGAGGTATGACCTGTGGACACGCAGCAGCACGTCCGCCACGCTCCCCGCCTCTTCCGGGAACGCGTCGTCCATCCCCAGCCCCATCCGGTCGAACACGACGCGGCGGGCCAGCGAGTAGCCGTTGGTGTGCAGCCCGCTGGATGCCAGCGCGACGATCGCGTCCCCCGCGCGGATGGCGCGCCCGTCCAGCACCCGGTCCTCTTCCACCATCCCCACGATGGTCCCCGCCAGGTCGTACTCGCCGGGGGCGTACATGTCGGGCATCTCGGCCGTCTCGCCGCCCAGCAGCGCGCAGCCGTTGGCGCGGCAGCCGCGGGCCACGCCCTCCACCAGCGCCTCCACCACGCCCGGCTCCAGCTTGCCGACGCCGACGTAGTCCAGGAAGAAGAGCGGCTTGGCGCCCTGCACCAGGATGTCGTTGACGCAGTGGTTCACCAGGTCTTCGCCCACGGTGTCGTGGCGGCCGCTGGTGAACGCCACCTTGAGCTTGGTGCCCACGCCGTCCGTGGAGGCCACGAGCACGGGCTGCCGGGCGTCGCGCGGCACGCGGTACAGCCCGCCGAACGAACCCAGCTCCGAGAGCGTGTCCGCCGTGGCCGTGGAACGGACGAGCGCGGCCACGCCCTTCATGGCCTGGTGCGCCGCGTCGATGTCCACGCCCGCGGCGGCGTACGACAGGGGCTGCCGATCGTCAGACACTCGCGTCCACCGCCAGCTCGAACATCGTCATGTCGCGGAAATGGCGCGCGCGCTCCTCGATTTCGTCCGCCGTCAGGTCCTTGAAGCGCTCGATGGAGAACGCCTCCACGGCGAACGAGCCCAGGACGCTGCCGTAGACCACCGCGCGGCGCAGGTCGGCGTCATCCAGCGTGCCGCACTTGGCCACGTGCGCCATGAAACCGCCCGCGAACGCGTCGCCGGCGCCGGTGGGATCGAACACCTCTTCCAGCGGATAGCCGGGCGCGAAGAACGTGGACTGCGGCGTGAACAGGATGGCGCCGTGCTCGCCCTTCTTGATGATGAGGTAGCGCGGGCCGCGGTCCATGATCCACCGCGCGGCCTTGGACAGGTTGTGCGTCCCGGCCAGCTGGCGCGCCTCGGAATCGTTGACCATGAGCAGGTCCACGCGCTTGAGCAGGTCCATCAGCCGCGAGCGCTTGATCTCGATCCACAGGTTCATGGTGTCGCACGCCACGAACCGGGGCTTGTGCACCTGGTCCAGCACGTTGATCTGCAGCTCGGGGTCGATGTTCCCCAGGAACACCCACTCCGCATCGCGAAACTGCTCGGGAATCTTGGGCGAAAAGTCGGCGAACACGCCCAGGCGCGTCTCCAGCGTCTCGCGGCTGTTCAGGTCGTAGCTGTAGACGCCGGACCAGCGGAAGCTCTCCCCCGCGGCCGTCTCCAGCCCGGCGAGGTCCACGCCGCGCTCGGCCAGGAAGTCCAGCGACGCCGTGGGATAGTCGTCCCCCACCACGCCCACCAGCTGCACCGGGTGCAGGAGCGAGGCGGCGGCGGAGAAGAAGGTGGCGCTGCCGCCCAGCGCGTCGTCCGCGCGGCCAAACGGGGTTTCGACGGTGTCCAGCGCTACGCTGCCGACGACGAGAAGCGACATGTCGATGTCGATGGGGTGATGGATTGGAACTGAATTCAGAGCGTGAGGCGGGCACCCGGGGGCGCCGCCTCCGCTCGCGTGTTTGTACTTCGGTCGGAGGATGGGGATCTGCCCCGAAGGACACATCGCGCCGGCAGCAGGCGGCCCCCTCCCCCCGGCCCCCTCCCCCGCTTCGCGGGCAGGAGGGGGAGAACTGCAATCGCGCTGGCCAGGCGGGCTCCCAGCACCCGCGGGGCGCCCCTCTCCCCCCGGCCCCCTCCCCGCTCGTTCCTCGCGGAGAGGGGGAGAACTGCACGGATTCCGGCTTCTTTCTCCCTCCCCCACGCAGT
>DATING010001208.1:0-2127 GCA_035474555.1 Longimicrobium sp.
TGCGGTTGGTGGTGGTGTCCACGCGGCTGCGGGCAATCCGCGACCCGGGTGCGTGCAGCCGCACGGCCTGTCCCGTCTGCCGGATCACGGCGCTGTCCAGGTACACGGGGTGCTGCTCCGTGGCGTGCACCGCGACGGAGCCCACGGCCACGTGCTCGATGCGCACGTTGGTCAGGTAGCTGGCGGCGGCGGGGGTGCCGGAAACGTGGATGCCGTTCCACCCCAGCGCGGCGTCGCGTGCCGTGAGCACCACCTGCGCGGTGTCGCGGCCGCGGGCGTACAACCGTCCCCCGTTCCGCGCGAGCAGCCCGGCGCCCGGCTCGAAGCAGACCACCGCGCCGGGCGCGATGCTGAGCCGCCCGCCCGCGTCCACGTAGATCTCGCCCGTGACCCGGTGGGGGCCGCTGGCCCGCGTCCAGACCTGCGCCGTCCGGATGGTCTGGGACGGGCGCACCTGCCCGCCGGTGCCCGCGCAGGCCGGTGTGACGAGCAGGGAGGGCCCGCCCGCCACGGCGGCGCCGCCGGGGTCCGTGGGCGCGTCGCAGGCGCCCAGCACGGCCGCGCCCGCGAGGAGCGCGAACGCGGTGAAGCGACGGGCGGAATTACGGGATTGCATCGAAGGGTTCCTGCACAGGGAAGCGGCGAACGGCACGGGGAACGGCCCGGCCGGCCGGGATGACGAAAACGAACGGATCGGCGGCCCCGGTGGCCGGATGCCGGCGCGGGGCGATCGGTGGATCCAGGGAATGCGGATCCCGGGAATTCCCGGCCCGGATGGAACCTCCCCGGCGGCAGGCGCACGCGGGCATAATGGACAATCGGCTCGCGCGCGGCAGGCAAAAGGATAATCAACATCTCCGTGCGATGCAACGGCTTGGACGCGCTCACGACGGGATGTCCGCACCGGCCCGCCGCCCTCCCGTTCCGGAGCCGGTTCCATCCGTTTACGGCATCCGCGGAGACGAAAAAAGGACGCGGAGGAAATCCATCCTCCGCGTCCTCGTCGTCGATCCGCCGCGTTCTCCGCGTGATTTATCCGGGCCGCCGCGTGCGCGCGGGCCGGGATCGGACGAATCAGGGCAGGTACGGCAGCACGAACGGCGTGGTGCGCCAGGGGCTCACGATCAGCGGGCCACCGGCGCCGTCTCCACCCGGGCCGGCGGGCCCGCCCGTGCTGCCCCACCAGTTGCCCGTCACGCTGGCGGTCGAGTATGCCTGGTTCCGGATCCCCACGCCCGGGTTGTTCACCAGGTTGCAGTTGTGGATGGGGACCGAGTAGTTCGTCATCACGATCCCATCCTTTTCGCCGTCGCGGATCTCGCACGAGGCCACCACCGCATCGTAGGACTGGACCTCCAGCCCGATGCCGGCGGACGCACGGATGCGCGTGCTTTCGATGCGCGCGTTGGCGGCCAGCTGAACGGCGGGCCAGTCGCTGTTGAGCGTGGTGTCCACGCGGGTGCGCATCAGGCGGGAGTTGGGGGAGTACAGGACCGCGGCAAACGCGGTCTGGCGGATCACCGAGCTGTCGACGATCACCCGGTGATTCCCGAACGCCATTATGGCGCCGAACGACGGGCCGGTGAGCTCCAGCCGGGTGTTGGTCACGTAGCTGGTGCTTGCCACCCAGCCCCCGAAATGCAGCCCTCCCCATCCCACCGCGGGATCGATGGCCGTGAGCAGCACCGGGCTCGCCGCGCTTCCCCGCGACCACAGCCGGCCGCCGTCCTGGACGCTGATGCCCCCGAAGCGGCCAAAGAAGATCCGGGCGCCGGGCTGCGCGATGAAGGTTCCCCCAGAGTCCACCACGACCGTGCCTCCAATGCGCAGGGGAAGGCGCGGCCCCACCGTGACCATGGAGCGGAGCGGCGGGCCATACAGAGTGGCCGTATCGCGCGCGTTGCCCAGCAGGCTGTCCTGCAGGGCCGGCGTGGGGTACAGCCTGGCGAACGCCGGCATGGGGAGTTCCGCCGGATACGACAGTCCGCCCACGATGCGAACGGCTCGGCTGTACGGGCTGAGCGTCCCGTTCTGGAATCTCAGGCCCACGTCAGCGCTCTCCTGGATTCGCCCCCCCAGCAGCAGCACGTTGGGCCCGGCGACGATCATCCCCACGCCAGCCGAACG
>DATING010001209.1:0-11327 GCA_035474555.1 Longimicrobium sp.
ACGGAAGATCCGCCGCACCATCGTTTGCAGCGAGGGATCGAACCGGTCCAGGACCGCCACCACGCGGGTGAGGTACGGGCCCGGCGCCTGCAGCCGCGTGCCGAACACGCTGTCCAGCGCCGCCACGTAGCGTGGGGCGAACGCGGGATCGTCGATGGCGCGGCCCTGCGCCAGCCACGGCTCGATCCACGGAAGCGTCGCCTTGGCCGCGCCGTCGATCCACGGGTTGGCGTAGAGGGACCGTTCCGTCGCGAGCAGGGTGTCGTACGCGGCGGGGGTCATGAAGGCGCGGGCGACGATGCCGTTGCCAAACGTGGTCGCAAGCGCCTCGTTCAGCAGGTTGTACGCGGCGGGGGCGGATGCCTGGCCCGCGGCGGCACGGGCCACGAACCCGGCTTCCAGCGCCGCCAGCCGCTCGCGCGGCACGCGGGAAAAGAGGTAGTGGCAGAGTTCGTGGATCACCACGTCCATGCGCTGCTCGGGCTGCTCGCCCGCGACGAACTCCACGACGGACCGCGCGCCGATCTGCTGCCCGCTCGTGCCCTCCCGCACGAGCGAGGGGCGGTAGAGGAGGGTGAAGTCCAGGGTTTCGCCCGGGGCGAACTCCACGCCGTAGAAGTGCGCGAACTCCGCGATGCGCCCGGCGATGCGCGGATCGCGCAGCAGCTCGCCCACCCGCGTGGCGAACGGCGCGCCCGCGGCGGTGGCCTCCCGCTGCCACCAGCCGTCGAAGCGCGGGAGAAAATGGTCCACGACCCCGCGCAGCCGCGCCGCGTCGGGGGCAAGGGCCAGGAGCTGGATGCGCTGTCCGTAGTCCGCGGCCGAGGTGGCCTGGAACCCCGCGGCCTGCATGCGCTCGGCGAGGTACACGCCCTCGTAGCGGCCCTCCAGGGGGAGCGCGGCGGCGCCCGCGTCCGCGGCGGGATACACCTCGGCCTCGTAGCGGCTGCGGATGCGCGCCCAGTCGGCGAGTTGCGCGCTGTCCTGGGCGGTGCGCAGGAACTCGCGGTCCCAGAGCGCGCGCAGGTTCTCGCGGCTGCAGGGGATCTGGAGGCCGGAGACGCAGTCCAGCTGGTAGGTGAGGTTCGCGAGCGGCGTATAGTGGACGACGAGGTCCGGGCCGGTCTGCGCGGCGGCGGGCGCAGCGGCGAGCGCGAGGCCTGCCAGCAGGCCGATCGCGCGGGAACGATGCATCATCGGGGACGTGGGATCAGGGATTTGGAGGCGCGGGCAAGACCGCGTGCATCCTTGGTTGCCGCTCGGTCCCTGGACGGTTGCATCCGATGGGTGTCCTTGCTTACACCGAACCCGGACAAGGAGTTTTGGATTTCCTGGGACTGTGTTCAGAAACTCTACTCGCGTTTCATTTTCTGAGGGAGGCGCCGCCGAGACCCGTGCCATGACTGGATCCATGGCGCCGACCGAAGGATCTCGCCGGCAAATCGAGGGGGCCGGCTTCCGATCATGGAGCCAGCCCCTCGGCATGCATGGTAGATCCTTCGGTCGCGCGCAACGGATTCTGCACGTTGATGTTGCCGGCGTGCGCTCCCTCAGGAAAGCAAGTTGGGTTTCCATCGGGAAAGTAGAATCTTAAACACCCTCTCAGGAAACCAAGGCCGGGGGCGGTTTTCTCCAAGGGCCGGCGGGATCGTGCTTCGGAGCACGGTACACCGCCCGTGACGGGGTGTCCGCGGAGGCGGACAGCGTGAAGTTGTAGCCGCGAATTCATTCGCTTTTTTGTTCGCCGCGCTCCTCCGTCCACCTTTTTTCCTCTCCCACCTCGCTCTCCTCCCTTCCGCCCTTTCTCTCCTCCTGAAATCAATTTGCTTCCGGGATTTTTCCTGGGACGCACGCCATTTCCGGCAGATCGAGCCGGTCAGCGCACCATCTCGCGCAGGGACTGGGAACCCGCGCGGCTGGCCACCACCTCCGAGCCGTCTGCGAAGCGGACGGACAGGCGGCGCTCGTCGTAGGGGCGGATGGCGGACACGTGGTCCAGGTTCACGATGTGCGCCCGGTGGATACGCCGGAAGCACGCCGGATCCAGCCGGCGCTCCAGCTCGTTCAGGCTGATGTCCGCCAGCATCGGGCCGGCACCGGTGCACAGCGTCACGTAGTCGCCCGCGCCCTCGATGCGGTGCACGTCGCGCATGCTCACCGGCACCATCTCGCCGCCCCGGCGCACGAACAATCGCTCCAGGTACGGCTCCGGCGCGGCGGGCGGCGTTGGGATCGGCATCGGCGCGGGCGGGGCGGACAGGCGGCGCGCCACGCGGTCCACCGCCGCCTGGAAGCGCGTCCATCCGAACGGCTTCACCAGGTAGTCGTACGCCTCCACCTCGAACGCGCGCAGGGCATACTCCGCGTACGCCGTCGTGAACACCGGCGCGGGACGGTGCGCGGCGCGCTCCAGCACCTCCAGGCCGGTGCACTCCGGCATCTGCACGTCCAGGAACACCAGGTCGGGCGCCAGCCGGTCGATCAGCTCCACGGCCGCCATCCCGCTCTCCGCCTCGCCCACCAGCACCAGGCGCGGGTCGCGCTCGATGAAGCGCCGCAGCCGCTGCCGGGCCAGCGGTTCATCCTCCGCGACCACGGTCCGCAGAATCATCGCGCTCATCGATGCGCTGCCATCATCCGCGTGGGCACGCCGGCGGGAAGCGCGAGGTCCACGCGGAACCCCGCACCCGGCGCCGTGGTGATCCGCATCTGCCCATCGTCGCCGTAGCGCGCCTCCATCCGCCCGCGCACCAGCCGCAGCCCCGCGCCCGGCGCCCGCTCCACCTGTTCCAGGATGGCGCCCGGCCCGTCATCCTCCACCGAGAGCAGCAGCCGGCCTCCCTCCCGCGCCGCGCGGACGCGGATGGAGGTCGGCGCCACGCGCGTGGACGCCGCGTGCTTCACCGCGTTCTCCACCAGCGGCTGCAGCACGAACGACGGGACGGTGCAGGGCAGGGCATCGTCATCCACCTCGATCTCGGCGTGCAGGCGCGTGCCCAGGCGCAGCTGCTCGATCCACAGGTAGTCGCGCACGAGCTGGATCTCCTCGTCCAGGGGCACGTCGTCGGCGGCGCTGCGGCGGACGTCGATGGTGCGGTGCAGCAGCGCGCCGAAGCGTTCGATGGCCTCCTCGGCCCGCCCGTCGCCTGCGCTCACCAGCTCCAGCAGTGAATGCAGGGTGTTGAACAGGAAGTGCGGATTGATCTGCGCGCGCAACGCCTGCATCTCCGCCCGCGCCCGCAGCGCCTCGGCCCGGGCGGCGCGCGCCTCCTGCTCGCGCAGGCGGGCGTCGATCTGGCCCACGTACCGCATCGCCGCGATGGTCAGGTACAGCAGCACGCCCGCGCCCATCTGCCAGCGCAACTCGTCGAAGGTGAGCGTGAACACCCGCGCGCGCCCCGTCCACAGCGACTCCACGACGGAGCGCGTGGCGATCATCAAGCCGCACCACGCCAGCGCGTAGACGGCGGCGAGCCCGGCGTGGATGCCCAGGAACGCGCCCCGGCCGCGGCTGCCCCATGGGATCCGCGCGCACGCGAGCACCACGCCGATGCCCGCCAGCGCGGCCGGAACGACGTTGTGCAGCGCCAGCAGGAGGCCCTCCAGCGCGGAGCCGCCACCGGCCATGATGGCGCCGAAGTACGCCGCGAGCATGGGGAGCCAAGCCGCGGCGTACAGGGTCCAGCGGCGCCGGCCGGAGCCGGCGGTCAGTGCGTCGGTCATGCGGATTGGATCAGGGCGGGGGTACGCGCAGGGCCTGGGCGGCCGCGCGGAGCAGCGCGGCGCGGTCGGCGGTTGGCGCGGGGACGTCGGGCGCCACGCCGTCCCCTTCCACGCGGCGGCCGGCGGCGGTGCGATAATCCATCGCGGGATACCGGAGCCGCCACCCGGGCGCCACCATCACGTCGGCGGAGGAGAGCATGGCGCCCGCCGTGCGCTCGCCCACGACGACGGCACCGCGCGCTTCCTGGAGCATGGCGGCCACCGCCTCGGCGGCGCTCCCCGTGTTCTCGTCCGTCAGCACGGCGATGCGCCCCGCGTACGGCCGCGCGATTCCGCCGCCGATGTACAGCATGGCCGCGCCTCCGGCGGCGTACACCGCCTGCCCCAGCATGGCGCCGGTCACCGACCCGTCGGTGGGCAGGGCGGGCACCGTCGCGGTATCCAGCGCGGCCGCGGCCCGCATCCCCCGCGCGTCGTATCCCTGGCGGACGACGAAGTAGCCGGCGGGCACGGGCACGCGTTGCAGGTGCTGCCCCAGGCGGTAGGCCAGGTCCACCGAGCCGCCCTCGTTGCCGCGCAGGTCGATGACGATGGCCGGCAGCGCCGCCATCTCCGCGAACGCGCTATCCATCCGCGCCACCTCCGGCACCAGCGCCGCGCCGGACGGTTCGAAGCTCGCGATGCGCAGGTACCCCAGCGACGGCGACAGCACCTGCCAACTCACGGACGGGGCGGCCGTGGCCGGCGCGCGCGGGGCCGCGGTGTTCGCCGGGGCAGGGGACGGGACGCGCGGGACGGCGGTGAAGTTCAGGTGCGAGGTGCCGATCGCGCGCAGGAGTCCGCTGATGACGGCGTACGCCTCGCCGTCGGAGCGGGCGGCGGCGACGCGGGGCCGCGCCTGGGCCACGAGCCGGGCCCAGTCGGCGCCGTTGTACCCGGGATCGTAGAAGTGCCGCTCCAGCACGTGCACAACACTGTCGAACACCGCCGTCCCGGTCAACGGCGCCAGCGTCTCGCGCGGCAGGCGCACACCGGACGCCGGGGCGGGCGCCTGGCCGGCGGTGCTCCAGCTGCCGCGCAACGAATCGCCGCGAACGGCCACGTCCAGCGCGTGCTCGCCACCCCACGCCGTCGCGGCCACCACGAACCCCGAATCCGTCCGCGCGGCGGAGGTGGGCACGATGGTCTGCTGCCGGGACATGGCGCGGGGCGTGAGCACGCCGCCGTGCTCGTCCACCGACAGCACCACCGAGAACGGCTGCGGGGCTGCGACGCGCACCAGCCAGTTGCCCGCGACCTCGGGCCGCCCCTGCGCGTGTGCGGCAGGCGCCAGCGCGGACGTGAGTAGGAGAGGGATCAGGAGACGGCGGAGAGGATTCATCATCGAACGCCACGGTTGCGGGATCGGAACAGCCACGTGCGCCAACGGTGGCGTGTCCCCGCGCCGTGCTCAAGCGTCGTTCGCCCAACCGGCCGCCCGCGCGCTCGAGCGGGCCGTATTGGCGCCGGGTGGCGGGCGCGTGATGCCCGTGGTGCCGGAGCGAAGGGGATAATAGATTGCCGCATGCCGCCTACGCGGCAGGGGCTGAGCAGAGTCGCGGAGCTAGAGTTTACAATCCTAGACAGCGGGTGCTGCGGGAACGCGGGCAGCTTGGATCCGAGCAAAGCTACTGCAAGGTGAGCCAGCCCTGCAGCGAGCGCGTGCTCCCTGACCGTCCGTGGATCGTCGGGGGACGGCCTGAGAGTGGGCCCGAACAGTTGCCGCTACCAGACCGCCAGACTTCTCTGGCAACCGATGCAGCCTGCACAAGGCGGAGTTCCTTGCGCTGGCTGAATCCAAGGTGTAGATCACCGATCAATCGCCTTGTAGGATCTATGTAGCTCCCCGAGCATCCCTGACCGTCAATGGACAAAAGGTATCAAGTATTTATCAGTTCAACGTTTGCAGACCTTCAAGATGAGCGACGCCGAGTCATGCAGACGGTCCTTGAACTTGATTGTTTTCCTGCTGGAATGGAACTCTTCCCCGCAGCCGATGAGGAACAGTTAGAGTTCATCAAAAAGGTCATTGATGACTGTGACTACTACTTGCTGATTATTGGCGGACGTTATGGTTCGCTCACACCTGAGGGGATCAGCTACACAGAAAAAGAATACGACTATGCTGTAGAGCGTGGATTGGGCGTGTTGGCTTTCCTTCATGAGCGTCCAAGTGAGATACCTGCTGGGAAATCCGAATTGAACCCTGATGGACGGCTAAGGCTCGACGCTTTCCGCAAACGCGTGGCGGACGGACGCCTCGTGCGATTCTGGACACGCGCCGAAGATCTGCCAGGGCTCGTGGCACTTAGCCTATCAAAGACGATCAAAGCGTATCCAGCTATAGGGTGGGTGCGCGCTACTGAGACTCTGAGCGTGGAGACATCGAACGAATTGAATAGGTTGCGTCGGCGTGTTGGTGAACTAGAGAAGGAGTTGGAGCAAGCACATCGTCAGTCAAAGCCATCGGGCGCCGGTAGTTCTGACTTTCCAGTATCCCCTCTCGTCCACAAGCCACGACGCGAGTTCTTTGCGTCCGCGCCTATTCATGTTGATAATCAAGACAAAAAAGCAAAGTTCTCTGCTGGGATCCTCAAAAATTTGAAAAAATTCACTATGCTTTTCTGGGTTGATGTCACAGAAGCATTTTATTGGTCAGACAACAATCGTTACCTGTTCGCATACACAAGCGATGTCCGTGATGAGAACAAGCATCCCAATGCTTTCTTCATGGGTATAGTCGGCAATGAACAGAGGTGGCGGCTCGTCCTGAAGGGGCCAAATCCTGAAAATATGACAAAAATCGATTTTCCTCACTCCCCTGAGCTTGTGGGCCCTAAGCTAATTTCGATCCGATGGAATTGGCATAACCAGACTCTTGAATTGGATATCGACGCGGGAGAGGTTGTCAATGAAGAACGAAAAATTGAGCCAGATTTCTGGCCGCAGGCTACGCAGCATGAACAAATGCACATAGGAGGGTGGTTTGATACATGGGATGGAGGATTGTCATTGTTGCGATTCTTCCATTTCCGTATCTACGATGTTCGACTGACGGACGTAGAACTCGAGCACCTTTACAACGCGGAGCGAGAATACGTGACCTCGCGATTCACCGCTCGATGACAACGCTCCTCCAGACGTGCGGCACGACACCTGAAAGAGTTCCTGGCCGGGGCTGCCGCATTGGATGAGGATTTCTATGCGCTGATCCGGCGCGTGGTTGAGGAAAGCGGGATCTCGCAGGCTCAGCTCGCACGTGATGCGGGGCTGAGCTACGCGGCGTTGCACGCGTGGATCATCGGCGCGCGTACGCCGCGTATGGAGAGCCTTGTCCAACTGGCGGAGGGACTGGAGAGCCGATCAAGTGAGCTGCGCAAACTGGCGGATCAACTCCGGCGAGCATCTGAACGCGGAACAATCGAAGGCTAGCCCCATAACTCATCAGCTATCTCTCCACCGATGCCACACGTACTGCCGCGGAAGCACCGCTTTGCTCACGACTACGCAATCTTTCTCCACGACTGCATCGTAGCGGTGCTCAAAGCAGGGCTCGAAGCCAGAGTGTTCGATATCGAGCTCGACCTTCTGCCAGGTGAAAGAAAACAGATCGCCGGACTCAAGGGGGCGGCGCTCTACGACTGGATCGAGACTAATAAGGGCAGGCCGGTAACGGCCGAGATGGACTTCAGAGAGATTTTTTCCGCTCTTGGAGCTGATCTGTGCCACTTCACACTCGAGGGGCTTCGGGCTGCGGCGCGCGGGAAGCTAACAGTGGCGTATGCCCTATTTCGGAAGCCTTTCAAAGACGATCTTTTTTACCTTGAATGGCTACTTGCTGGTCGAGAAGACTTTCTTCGGAGATTTCAGCACGACAGTCCTAATTCGATCGATGCGGGGAAGCTCACTGCCGAACACCGGCTTCGGATTGTGACAGACGCAGCACTAGCTGCGGATGCGCCCGGGGTTGTGCCACAGAAAATCTTCGACATTCGTTTTGATCGAAAGATGAATGCGGGATTCGCGGCCAGTTGGGATCAGGCGATTCACCTCGTCACTACCTGGAACCACAATCGGACGTCTGCACGCAACCTGAATTTTGTTTTTTCGGGTCCAGATGCCTGGGAGACGCAATGGGCAAACATCTACTGGCATGTTCCCTATCTTCTGTACTATACGACCTTTGTTGTCGACCAGTTACTCTCATCAATCGCCGACGTCGATGAGAGCTATGTCGAAGTAATGTGGTTGCGTCGAGCCATTGGTTATGAGCTCTGGGCGGAGTACACGCGAGGTGGCCTCCTCCGTGGACCGTACCATTCGTCCCTCGACGACCTATTGGAGAACGTGGATTTTGTCTGCCCTAGGTGTAAGCTCCCACTACCCTCACACCGACGCAGCTTGAAAGCGCTGGTGATCCATGGGACGTTGACTTGTCGGTCCTGCAAGGCCGCTACTCCACTGGGAGAACTGTTGGCGGAGTAATGGATTGCCCGCGAATAATGCCGCAACGCCGAAGCGACAGCCAATAAAGCACAACGCGAACGGATCCCGATCGGTATGCATCGATATCTTGTGCCGTTCCGCGTCGACCTTACGACGGGGCGGCTCCTGGAGGGTGGCGATCCGTTCCCGCCGGACTCACTCGAGGTTCCGGCGCAGCCGGGACGACCCGGCCAGGGCTAGATCGGAGCAACAGAATGGGAATCGACTGGATTCGCACTCCCCGGCCACGGGAGGGCCATGAGGCCGAGTACGCCCGGCTGCGCGCAATCGCCCTGGCCGAGCTCGACTCGCTGGAGGGGTTCGACTCCGCCAACTGGTACGCCGAGCGGCACGAGCTGGACGGGGAGGCGCTGGCCGCGGTCCTGCGGCTCCACGAGATCTCGGTCTATCCCGGCGAAACGTGGAAGGCGTTCCTCGACGAGCTGTGGGACGAGGCGCGGGAGACGGTGCGGCAGCGGGGCGAGGTCCCGCTCCCCGAGGAGGATCGTGCGCTCCTCGCCTTTCCGGGCATCCAGGAGGTCCTCGCGTCGCTGGCCACCCGCCTCGAGGCGGACTTCCGGTTCCCCGAGCAGTTCGAGCTTCACATCCACGACTACCTCCGCGACTTCCTGGGCGACTGCCGCTGGCGGCTCACCCGCTTCACCAGCCGAGAGCTGCACCTGCTAAGCAGCGGCTGGGACCACGGGTTCGTCTGGCGCCGGTACGACCTGGCGCCCGGGATCTGGGACGTGGGCGAACCCTATCCGACCGTGGGCATGACTGCCGAGCAAGCACGTGCAGCCGCCGTGCGGATCCGGCAGCAGGTGTGCAGCGCGCTCCGCCGGATCGTCCCGGCGCTCGGGTCCCTGGACGATGCCGGCATCGAGGTGGAAGTCACCCGCTGGAGCGAGTTCCGCTGGCGGGTGAGCTACGAGATGCTGGAATGCTGCCCGATCGAGCAGCCCGCGTGGGTGGACACCCTCGACGAGCTGGACGCGCCCCACCCCGACAACAAGGATCCCGCGCTGTTCTCCTTCGCCCGGCACTCGGTGGAAAAGGTGATCGACGCGTTCGGCACCGCGCGCTGGATGGAGTTCTGGGGCTCGCGGGGGCACGGCTTCGTCGTCAGCTGACCCGCGACGACGGCGACCCGATGGGAGCGGCCGTGGTTGGTTCTGGCGGCCGTCGCCCTCCAGCGGCAGCGGGGCACGCCCACCACGCGCTCGTCCGTCCGCGGCGTGACCACGCGCAGCAACCTGCTGCGGATGCCGTACTCGCGCGGGCGACGATCCGCCCGGCCAGCCCATCCTCTACGCCATCATCTACGCCGAAGCGCCGCCTGGTTGCACAGACACCATCTGTTGCGCTGCCCCGGCCGTGACTACCATTCCCGGAGTGTGGCCACACGCCGCCCGCAGATGATTCCCGCCGCCCAGAGGCACCCCCTGCCACCGATGATCATGCCACCCGAAGGGATCCTTCTGCCGATCCGCACCCGCACCGCGATCTCCGGGGCGCCGAGCCCAGCTGTCGGGCGGGACGCGGAACGCCCCACGCGCCGGGCGGGGCGTGAAGCCACGCTCGCGCTGGGGCTCGCCGTCGTCCTGGCGGCCGCGGGGTGTGCGCCCGCCACGCCCCCGGCCGCGCTCTCCGCGCGGGAGAGCCCGGACGCAACCGCAGCGCAGCAGGACCCGGCACGGCGGGCCCGCATCATCCCGCGGGTGGACCATCACCAGCACATCATGGGGCCGACCGCGGCGAGCCGGCGCCCCGCAGCGCCCCCGCCCGTCACCCTTCCCGCGCCGCTGGACTCGCTGCTCCGGGAGCGGGGCCGCCTGAGCGGGAGCGCCGACGCTGGCGGCCTGTACACGGAAGACGCGCAGGTGGTGGATCGCGCGGAAGAGACGTGGCACTGGGTGCAGGGCCGCGAGGCGGCGGCGGCCGTGGTGCGTGGCTACCCGACGGGCAGGGAGCTCGTCCCCAACGCGTTTTTCCTGGACGGGGAGGTCGCGCACATCGCGGGCGAGGTCCTCAACGTCCAGACCCGCCGGCCGATGGCGACGTTTTCCATGGGCCTGCGCAGGGATGCCCAGGGGAGATGGCGGATCGCCACCGAGATGCTGACGCAGATCTTCGAATGGCCGTTCGAGAACGTGATTACCGCGGACGCCCTGGTCGACAACATGGACGAGGCGGGGATCGAACGCGCGGTCGTCCTCTCCGTCGCATACTGGTTCGGGGGCCCGTCGCCGAGCTATGCCGAGGAGGAGTACGCCAGGGTCCGGGCGGAGAACGACTGGACGGCGGCGCAGGTTCTGCGGCACCCGGACCGCCTGGTGGCCTTTTGCGGGATCAGCCCGCTACGCGACTACGCGGTGCCGGAGCTGCGGCGGTGCGCCCGCGAGCTGGGGATGAAGGGGATCAAGATGCACTTTCGCGGCGACGAGGTCGACATCCTCGACAACCCTCAGCACGTCGAGAAGGTGCGCCAGGTCTTCCAGGCCGCCAACGACGCTGGGATGGCCATCGTCGTGCACTCCGAGGCGCGCGGCGCGTACGGCCGTGCGCACGCCGAAGCCTTTCTGAACCGCCTGCTTCCGGCGGCACCGGACGTTCCCGTGCAGATCGCCCATCTCTGGGGCGGCAACCAGTACCGCGCGGAGCCGCTGGCCGTGTACGCGGATGCTATCGCCGCCGGCGACCCGCGGACGCGCAACCTGTACTTCGACTTGGCCGAGGCCGTACCCGGTGCACAGGGCTCGGACGAGGCGCTGCGAGAGATCGCGCGGCGGATCCGCCAGATCGGGCTCGACCGCGTGCTCTACGGTTCGGATGCGACCACGGCGAGCGGCGCGCGGATCGCGCAGCGGTGGGCGCAGCTCCGGCACCGGCTCCCCCTGACGGATGCGGAGCTGCAGGACATCGCCGACAACGTGGCCCCGTATCTCCGCTGAGCGTCGCGCGGCTGTGTCCCCTCCGCCGATCCTCCTCATCCCCGCTCTCCAGGACGCACCCTCACGGGCGGGCGGGGCGGACGGCAGGGATCCGCATCTACACGGTCACCGAGCAGTCCATGCTGC
>DATING010001210.1:0-3773 GCA_035474555.1 Longimicrobium sp.
GAAAGTTCGCGGCGAAGTAGCGGCCCCAGTGCGGGCGGTTTCCGTCGATGTCCGCGAACCCGTACGCCTCCGACAGCGTCCACGAGCTCAGGATCGCGCCGGACTTGCGCATCACGTCCGGATCGGCGGCCAGCGCGGCGACGGCGCGGCCCACGAAGCACGGCGTCTCCGAGCCCGCCAGGCCGTAGTTCCGTGCCGCCTCGCTCGTCTCCGCGACCTCGCGCCAGGTCTCCGGTGTAGCCCCCAGCGTGGCGAGCACCTCCTCCGTCCGCATGAAGCCCGGCGCGATGGCGACGGCCGTGACCCCGTGCGGTGCCAATTCTTCGGCCAGGTTGTACATCACCCGCTTAAGCACGGTGGGGCCCATGTCGTAGAACATCGCGCCGCCGTAGCCCAGCGTGTGGCTCTCCTGGATGGTGGCGATCAGCCCGCGCTTCGCCTCCACCATCAGCGGCGCCGCGTGCCAGCAGGTGACCAGGTGCGGCCGCACGTACGCCTCCCAATCCGCCAGCTCCTGCGCCAGCTTCAACTCCCAGAACGGCTTCCACTCCGCCTTGGGCGCGCCGAGCACGTTCACCAGCACGTCCAGCCGCCCCTGCTCGCCCCGCACGCGGGCGAAGAGCGCCGCGACCTCCGCTTCCACCCCGTGGTCCACGCGCACGGGGATGCCGCTGCCGCCGGCGGCCGTGACCATCTCCGCCGTCTCCTCCACCGTCTCCGGGCGGCCGGCGTGGCGGTCGCCCGAGGGCGTGCCGGCGGCGCCGCGTCCCGTGCAGTAGACCGTGGCGCCCGCCTCGCCCAGCATCCGCGCGATTCCCCGCCCCGCCCCGCGCGTGGCCCCCGCCACCACGGCGACCCGTCCCTCCAGTGGCTTCATCTGCCCCTTCCTTCCGCTTGCGTTCCGCGAGGTTGCACCCGAAACTAAACGCGACTACAGAAACGATTCTAAACGATCTTTAGAAACCGTCAAGATCCCCGATGGTGAGACCGCGAAAGGCCAGCGACGCCGAGGTGATGGCGGCCACGCAGCGCGTGATGATGCAGGTAGGCCCCGCGCAGCTGACGCTGGGCCGCATCGCCGCGGAGGCGGGGGTGACGGCGGGCGCGCTGGTGCAGCGGTTCGGCTCCAAGCGGGGGCTCATGCTGGCGTTGATGGCGGAGTTCTCGGGAAGCGCGCCCGCGTTCTTCGCGGAATTGCGGGCCGCGCATCCCTCGCCGCTGGCCGCGCTGCGGGCGTACGCGGAGTGCCAGGCGGGGATGGCGGATTCGCCCGCGACGCTGGCGCATCACCTCGCGTATCTGCAGGTGGACCTGACGGATCCCGACTTCCACGCGCACCTGGGCGCCCAGGCGCGCGACACCCGCGACGAGCTGCGCCGATTGATTGCGGACGCCGTCGCGGCCGGGGAGCTGGCGGCGGAGACGGACGTGGACCGGCTCACGCGGGCCGTGCAGGCGGCGCTCAGCGGATCGCTGTTCGTGTGGGCCACGCTGCGCGAGGGCACGGCCGCGGAGTGGGTGCGCGGCGACCTGGATGCCGTGCTGGCGCCGTACCGGGCCTGAGCGCAAGATTCCCGGACGCGGACTCCATCGATCCCGGAGCCCGCATCGTCCCCCCGTTTTTCATCATCCCGGAGATGCCGATGAGATTGCTGCGCGGCCTGCTCGCCCTCGTGTTCGGCACCGCGGCGCCGGGTGCGGCACAGCGCCCCGCGTCGCCCACGGCCGGCGGCGAGCTGATCACCGGCGTCGTGGACCCGCGCGGCGCGGCCGGCGTGCAGGTACGGCCTGACGAGCCCGACGGAGAGTGGGTGCTGGTGTTCTCGTTCCACAGCTGGCGCGGCGCCGACGGGGTCGTGCACCCCACCCGCCTGGACGTTCGCCGCACGTGCACGCACGCGGAGATGCGGGAGGGGATGGACCGGGTGAACGCGGCGCGGGTGATCTCGGCCCGCGTCCGCTTTACGGGTCCCGCGGAGGCGGAGCTGCTGGAGCTGGCGGATGCGTCCATGGTGGCGGATGATCCGCTCACCCGGCACGCGCTGGAACGGGCCGCCATCGTGACGCGGGAGGACGAGCGGTTCGGCACCCTGACGCTCAACCGCTCGGTGGGATGGTGGGAAGGCCGGGTCCCGTGGGCCGGCGACACCATCGACCTGCAGCTGCCGGCGGAGGGCGAGGACGAGCTCAGCGCGGCGCTGGAGGTTGCCCGCGCGTTGTGGGACGACGAGGCGGGGTGGAGCGAGCGCATCCAGGCGTATGCAGTGGAGCAGCTTCTCCCGATGAAGAACGAGGGCTGGCTGGATGACGACGAGGAGCCGCTGACCCCCGCCGAGTTCCGCGCCCGCATGCGCCTGGAGGCCATCGCGGTGGAGGCCGATGGGAGCTTCACCTTCTGGCACAACGACGGGGACCTGTTCTGGGGCCACAGCATCCAGATCATGGGCAACCTGCAGGACGGGCCCACGGACGCGGACATCCCGGGGTGAAAGTTCCGTCCTGAGCGGCTAAAGCCGCCGCAACGACTGCGGAAAGCCCCACGAACTGCGTGGGGCTTCACCTGCCAAAGACGGGCTCCGGTACCAGCTGCGCCGGTGGCGTGGCACTCCACCTGGACGGACGGTCCGCGCAGGCGGACATCGTGTGTTTGTTGCAGCGAATTCATTCGCCCGGCGGGATGCCGGACCTGATCCACATCACTTTCGCCTGCGACCCCCGATGATCTCGCTCATCGACCGGTACCGCGGCAGCCTCATGGGGCTGGCCGTGGGAGACGCGCTCGGATCGGCCGTCGAGTTCATGGCGCCGGGCACCTTTCCGCCGCTCACGGACATGATCGGCGGCGGGCCGTTCGACCTGTGGCCGGGCCAGTGGACGGACGACACGTCGATGGCCCTCTGCCTGGCGGAAAGCTTGGTGGAGCGGCGAGGCATGGACCCCCGCGACCAGCTGCGGCGCTACGTGCGCTGGTACCGGGAGGGCTATCGCAGCAGCACGGGGACCTGCTTCGACATCGGCATCACGGTGCGCGAGGCGCTGCAGCGGTTCGAGAGCACGGACTGCGCGCACTGCGGATCGCACGATCCGAATACCGCCGGCAACGGGTCGCTCATGCGGCTCGCGCCTGTGCCGCTCTTCTACGCCCGCGATCCGCGGGAGGCCATCGAGCGCTCCGGTGAGAGCTCGCGCACCACGCACGGCGCCGCCGCCGCGGTGGATGCGTGCCGGTACTTCGGCGGGCTCATCGCCGGCGCGCTGAAGGGCGCAAGCAAGGACGAGTTGCTGGGCGACCGGTACGCACCCGTGGTGGGGTACTGGGACGCGCACCCGCTGGCGCCGGAAATCGACGAGGTGGCGTGCGGATCGTACCGGCAGGGGCGGACGATCGTGGGATCGGGATACGTGGTGCGCAGCATGGAGGCGGCGCTCTGGGCCTTCCACGCCACGGACAGCTACGCCGCGGGATGCCTTGCCGCCGCCAACCTGGCCAACGACGCCGACACCACGGCCGCCATCTACGGCCAGCTTGCCGGCGCGTACTACGGGATGCAGGGAATCCCGGCGGACTGGCACGAGATCATCGCCCTGCGCGGCCTGATCCTGGACCTGGCGGATGCACTGCACGCCGCCGCGCAGGGCGCCCCCGCCTGATCCCGATCATCACAAACGAAGGGCGGCCTCGCACACACGGAGGCGTGGGCTTCAACTGCGAAACACCGACTCCCATACCAACTTGGCCGGCGGCGTGGCACTCCGCCCGTGACGGACAGTCC
>DATING010001211.1:0-4382 GCA_035474555.1 Longimicrobium sp.
TTGTACGGCTCCACGCTGTTGTGCGCGTCCACGCACTGGATCTGCGCGCGCGTGTCGGCACGCTCGAGGTAGATCTCGAACTCCGCCGAGCCGGCGTGCCAGTCCTCGAAGTCACCGGCCGTCTTGATGCTGTCCACCCACAGGCCGGTGAACGGCACCGTCAGCGTGGCGAAGCGGGGGGTCAGGATGCTCTTGGCGCCGCTGTTCGTGCTGTGCGAGCCGTTCGCCTTGCCCTGCGCGTCGAAGCTCTCGGCGTAGGTCACCATCACGGTGGGCGTCGCGGGCACCACGTCGCTGGACAGCTCCACGCGGCTGCCGTCCAGGGCGAAGCCGTACGGCTGCATGCGGTCGCGCTCGGCGTAGCCCACGATCACGTTGTCGCCGCCCGTCCACGCGGCGCGGTGCGCCTCCACGGGCAGGTAGATCTCCACGGGGCCGGTCTGCGCCACCAGCGCCTGCACCTGCGCGGTGCTCAGGCCGCCGGCGCGGGCCATGGCCTGCAGGATCGGGGTGCCTTCGCCGCCCAGGAAGCCGGACAGGAACAGCTTGCCTTCCTTGACCGGCGAGTTGCTCGTCGCGCGGTAGAACAGGCCGCGGGCCGACGGGTCGCGAAGCGCCAGGGCCACCAGCTGCGCCACGCGCTGGCCGGCGGGGATCTCGGTGTTCTGCGCCAGGACGGCGGCCTTTTCGGCCTGGAAGGGGGCCTGGGCGCCGTCGGTGCAGGCAGCTGCGCCGGCCAGGGCCATGGAAGCCAGAATCGCCGTGGCGATGGTGCGGTTGCGGGTCATGCGTCCTCGGTAAAGCGTTGCGTGACAAGAAGAAAGCCACTCGCTCAGGGCGAGTGGCTACAATCTGCCGCGCGGCCGGATCCCGCTCAATCGCATTTTGTCCGATCGCTCCCAGTTTGTCGGAGCGCGTTGGAAAGCAGCCCGCCCAGGATGTCCGCCTCGAACCGGTCCACCAGCTCGCCCTGCCCCGTTCCCGCCAGGTCCGTGAGCGAAAGCCCCGCCAGCTGCCGCGACAGGCGCCCCAGCGTCTGCGGGTGCACGCCCAGGTCCTCGGCCACGGCGCTCCACGGGCGCCCGGGGGTCTTGCGCCCCGCAGCGCGCAGCAGCAGGAACCAGTGCAGGGCGTCCTGCAGGCGCAGGGGGCTGCCGTCCATGGCCACCTTCCACTGCTGCCACAGGATGCGCCGGTCGCACCCCGCCACCCGGGCCAGCTTCTGCACGGTGTGCAGCGGGGGCTCGGCGGTGCAGGCGATCGCCAGCGCGCGGGCCAGGCACCCCGGCAGGTAGTCGGCGTCGCCCATCGCTTCGCAGAAGGTGCGCTGGTGGCTCAGCACGCAGGTGCGGCCCACGGCGCCGCTGAGCTCCGCGTCGATCTCCTCCAGCCACACGACCTCCTCCACGGCCACGGACTTGAGCTGCCGCGCGTTCTGCATGTCGCCGCGGGTCACCAGGGTCACCGGGTGCAGCGGGTTGCGGCTCCTGAAGTCCGCCAGCCGGTGCAACTCCGGCGTGCCCAGCCACAGGAACACCACCAGCGAGCACTCCGCCCCCAGCGCCGCCTGCTCGAACTGCGTCCACTCCTCGGACACGGCGGCCTTGCTGGAGCTCACGGCCCGCTGGATGCGCGCGGCGTAGCGTGTTTCGGGAAGGTAGACGGCGAGCATGCCTGGTCCGGGTGCGGATGAATCGAACCACACTTTCCGACTCCGGGTGCAAGTAGCAAACCAGTGATCCAATCCCCTCCCTCCGCGGTCCCGTTCCTTCCCGGGCCGAGTAGCCACACCCGGGAGAATGCGCGCATCTTGTTGATGAGAAGGAAGATAAGGAGCGTGGTCCAACTCGCCGTGCGGAGCGCCTCGCGGACGCACCCGGGGGCGATGGGTCCATCTGGATGAAGGCCGTGTCCGCCACGCCGGGCTGTAAGAGACGGATCGCGGGTTGTGCGGATAGTCTTAGGGCTGAATACGAGCGCAGCCACGGGCCGCGCGCGCGGGAGATGCCCTGCGCGCGTATCCGGGGGACGCGGATGTTGCGGATGTTGCTCGCGTTCGCGACGTTTGTGCGCTCTCGGACACCGTCCATCATCCTGATCCGCCGATCCAGCACCCGATGTCATCGCCCCCGAACGTGAACGCGACCGAATACGATGCCGTGGTGATCGGCAGCGGGTTCGGGGGGACGATGGCCGCGCGCGAGCTGGTGGCGGCGGGGTGGCGCGTGCTGATGCTGGAGCGCGGCGGCTGGGTGCAGCGCGGGCCGCAGAACTGGCACGCGGACGGCGCCTTTACCATGACGCCGCACTACGCGCTGGACAGCGCCTACCGCGTGCTGCAGGGGCGCCGCTGGGCGGACCAGCGCCTGTGCACCAACGTGGGCGGGCCCTCCGTCTTCTACGGCGGCGCGTCGTTCCGCTTTCGCGCGGGCGACTTCGACCCGGCGCCGGAGATCGTGGGCGGCTCGGGGGCGGCGTGGCCCGTGAATTACGCCGCGCTGGAGCCGTTCTACACCGAGGCGGAGCGGATGCTGGCCGTGGCCGGCGCGGCGGGGGAAGATCCCACGGAGCCGCCCCGCGGCGCGCCGTATCCGCATCCCCCCGCGCGGCTGGCCGAGGCCTCGCGCCGCATCGCGGACGCGGCGCGGTCGCTGGGCATGCACCCGTTTCGCATCCCCCTGGCCATCGCGGAGTCCGCCTGCCAGGCGTGCATCACCTGCGACGCGTTCGCCTGCGCCGTGAGCGCCAAGAACGACCTGGCGACGCGGGTGCTCCCCGGCCTGCTGGCGGACGGGATGGAGATCCGCCCCGACGCCGTCGCCGTGCGGCTGGTGGCGCAGGGAGACCGCATCACCTCCATCGAGTGCGCGGACCGGACGACGGGGGCGCGCTTCACCGTCCGCGCGGGCACGGTCGTCCTGGCGGCGGGCGCCCTGGCCACGCCGCACCTGCTGCTGGCCAGCGGATTGGAGCGGATCAATCCCGCCGGGCGGACGGTGGGCCGCTACCTGATGAGGCACTGCAACGCGATGACGTACGGCATCTTTCCCCGCCGTCCCAACCCCGCGAACGAGCACCACAAGCAGATCGCCATCCACGACTTCTACTGGGGCGACGACGCGCGGGGCGCCCCGGCCGGCAAGCTGGGCAACCTGCAGCAGGTGATGACGCCGCCCGCCGGCCTGCTCGCGCACGTGCTCCCCAAGCCGGTCGCGGACGCGCTCGCGCCGGCCGTCGCGCACCTCACGGGGCTGCTTTCCGTGGCGGAGGACCAGCCGCGCGAGGCCAACGGGGTGCGCATTGATCCGTCGTCCATCGACGCGTTCGGTCTACCGAAGCTGCTCGTGCAGCACCACTACACGCCGCGCGACCTGGCCGCCCGCCGCGCGCTCATCCGCCGCGCGAAGCAGGTGCTGCGGCGGGCGGGGGCCTGGGGGACGGTCACGTGGAACGTCTCCACCTTCAGCCACGCGGTGGGGACGGTGCGGATGGGCGCGGACGAGCGGACGAGCGCGCTGGACGAGGACTGCCGCTTCCGTGGATTGGAGAACCTGTACGTGACGGACGGCAGCGTCTTTCCCACCTCCGCGGGCGTGAACCCCAGCTTGACCATCGCCGCCAACGCCCTGCGCGTGGGGCGGCGGATCGCCGGCGCGGGATCGGGCGCATCCGCCGGCGTGGCCGCGTGCGAGGTGCCGGCGTGAGCGGATCCATCAACCTGGCGTTTTTGGGATGCGGCGGCGTCACGCGCACGCACAGCCGCACGCTGCGCAAGTTCGGCGACGTCCGGCGCTTCTACGCCAGCCGCGACCGGGCGAAGGCGGAGGCGTTCAACGGCGAGCTGGGCGGCGCGGGCGCGTTCGGATCGTACGAGGCGGCCCTGGCGGATCCCCGGATCGACGCCGTGCTCGTCGCCACGCCGCCCAACTCGCACCTGGAGTGGACGCTGGCGGCGCTCGCGGCGGGCAAGCACGTGATCGTGGAAAAGCCGCCGTTCCTGCGCGCGGCGGACTTCGACGCGGTGGAGCGCGCGCGCGACGCAGCTGGGCGGCGCGTGATGGTGGCGGAGAACTACTTCTACAAGCCGCTGGCCGAGGCGCTGCGGGCCACCCTCGCCGCCGGGGACATCGGCGAGGTGAAGATCCTTTCCGTGAACGCCCTCAAGGCGCAGAAGAGCAAGGGCGACTGGCGGGAAGACGAGGGGATGGCCGGCGGCGGCGCGCTGTTCGAGGGCGGCATCCACTGGGTCAACTTCATGGCCAACCTGGGGCTGCCCGTGCTGGACGTGCACGGGTTCCGTCCCGGGCGCGCGGACGGGCGGCCGGAGCGCAGCATGCTGGCCGTGTTCCGCTACGGCCAGGGCGCCGTGGGCACGCTGTACC
>DATING010001212.1:0-2749 GCA_035474555.1 Longimicrobium sp.
CGCCCCACCTCCCCCGCCCGCCGCGCCGTCCGCTCCCGAGCCGCAGCCCGCCGCCTACGCCGACCGCATCGTGCTGCGGGATGCGGGGCGCATCACGTTCGTGGACACGGCGACCATCGACTGGATCGAGGCGGAGGACTACGTGGTGCGGCTGCACGCCGGCGCGGCGACGCACCTGCTGCGCGAGCCGCTGCGCGACCTGGAGCGGCGGCTGGACCCGCGCCGCTTTGTTCGCATCCACCGGTCTACGATCGTGAACCTGGGGAGCGTGAAGGAGCTGCAGCCGTACTTTCACGGCGACTACGTGGTGATCCTGCGCGACGGCACCCGCCTGCGGCTGAGCCGCAGCCGCCGCGAACCGCTCCAGGCCCTGCTGGGGGCGCGGATCTGAACGCAGGGGCCAGCTTCTGGACAGAGCGAATAAATTCGCCGCAACAACTACGAAGTCCACCTGCGTGGACTGCACGGGAGCGTTCCGTGATCGATGGCGGACGGCCGATCACGGGAGGGTGAATCCCGGCGGCTGTCCGCCCACCCGCGTGGTACCCTCCCCCCGACGGACAGTCCGCGCAGGCGGACTTCGTGTGTTCGTTGCGGCGAATTCATTCGCTCTGTCCGGCACTCCGCTCCTCCCGCCCTCCGTCCCACCCGCAGTTCGCCGCCTCCCCCGTCCCGTTCGCCGCATCCGCCGCGCAACTGGCTGCACGGTGATTCTGGAACACGCGGCGCCCGCGCATCCTTGTGCGACGGCGGGGGCGAGTCCCCGCCGCGACCTCGGATCGAGAACGGGACACCATGATCAGACATAGCTTGTTGGCGGCGGCGCTGCTGGTGACGGCCGGGTGCGCGGATGCATCGGTGGCGGGGCCTGCCGCGGCGGCGGACGTGGCAGCGCAGCAGGGCGGATCGCGGCGCGTGGACCTGCGGGCGGCGCGCGCGGAGCTGGCGGCGGCGGACCGCGCCCACTCCGACGCATCGGACGCGCGGGGCTTCGTGGACGGACTGACGTCGGCGTTCGCGGATGATGCGTACTTCCTGCGCGAGAGCGCGCCGGTGCTGCAGGGGCGCGAGGCCATCCGCGCCTACCTGGCCGCCTCGCCGCTGGCCACCGCGCGGCTCAACTGGACCACCCTGCGCGCCGACGTCTCGACGGACGGCACGCACGGCTACACGTACGGCGGCGGCGTGTACACGCGCGCCAACGGCACCACGCTCTTCACGCGCACCCTCTCCTACTGGCGCAACGAGGGCGGCACGTGGAAGGTGGCGGCCATGGTGGTGAACCTCACGCCGGCGGGGGCGGCCGTGCCCGCGCCGGAGGGCTTCTTCGGGGATGACAACGGCGTGCGCGGGGCGCCGGCGTCGGCGGGGCTGGGGGAGCGCGAGGCGGTGATGCAGGCGGACCGCGACTTCGCGGCGCTGTCCGTGGCGCAGGGGCCGGCCATCGCGTTCCGCGACTTCATGGCGCCGGACGGGGCGCTGCTCAGCGGCCCGGTGTACGGACCGGCGGCCAACTACGAGCTCCAGAAGGACGGACGCGCCCAGTTGGAGTGGGCACCCATCATCGGCGAGGTGGCGGCGAGCGGCGACCTGGGCTTTACCATCGGCCTGGCGACGAGATTCGATCCGGACACGGGCACGCGGAGCTACAGCAAGTACCTGACGGTGTGGGTGCGGCAGCCCAACGGCGACTGGCGCTACACCATCGACGGCGGCAACGGGCGGCCGGCGCCGGCGAACTGAGCGGATCTGGATGGGAGGGTCCTGCTTCTCGGGGGAGAAGCGGTGGCGGGAGCGCCCGGCCGCGAGGCCGGGCGTCTTCCGTTGGGCGGGGTGGATGACCCGCTACGATCCCGATCGGCGGTAGCCGTCAGGCATCCGCCTGGGGCAGATGATCAGCGTCGAGACGGAAACCCATCTCCCTCCCCCGCGCCGTTTGCGGGGGAGGGTCGGGGAGGGGGCGCTCCGCCCCCGGCGCGATCCATGGGCGTGCGACGGAATCCATCCACCGCATGCCGTTGATCAGCCGTGGTTCAGCCCTGCGCGAACGCCTCGTCCGTGCGGGCGGCCATCACGAAGTCGTTGCGGTGCAGGCCGCGGATCTTGTGCGTCCACCACCCCACCGTCACGCGGCCCCACTCCGTCAGCAGCGCGGGATGGTGGCCCTGCTCCTCGGCGATGGCGCCCACGCGGTTGGTGAACGCGAGCGCCTGCGCGAAGTCCTTGAACTCGAACACGCGCTCCAGCCGCGGAACGCCGTCGCGCTCCACCACGTTCCACGCGGGCACCTGCGGCCGCAGCGCCTCGATCTCCTCCGCCGTCACCTTCGGCGCGCCGGCGCGGCAGGGCTCGCACACGCCCTTCGCGAGCGTCTCCGTCATCCGCTTCTCCTGGTCTGGATCATTGTTTTCCTGAGGGAGGCGCCGCCCAATCCCGCCCGTGCCACGAACTCCGGCGCCGACCGAAGGATCTACCGTCCCGCGCATGACGGCGACTCCGCGACGAAAGCCCACCCATGCACGGTCCCATCCGTCACGGGCGAGGCCGGTGCGCATCCGCGGCGGTCAATCACCGGCGAGGAGATCCTTCGGTCGCCTGCCACCCTCCAGCACGGGACGGTGCCGCGCGCGGCTCCCTCAGGAAAACAACGCCCACCTTGTTTTCCTGAGGGAGGCGCCGCCCGATCCCGCCCGTGCCACGAACTCCGGCGCCGACCGAAGGATCTACCGTCCCATCCTCGACCGATGCT
>DATING010001213.1:0-2737 GCA_035474555.1 Longimicrobium sp.
GCGGCCGTTCGACCTGGCGGCGGGGCCCCTGCTGCGCTCCACGCTCGTGCGGCTGGGGCCGGACGAGCACGCGCTGCTCTTTACCCTGCACCACGTCGTCAGCGACGCGTGGTCCATGGACGTGCTGGTGCGCGACGTGTCGGAGCTGTACGCGGCCTTCGCGGAGGGGCGCGATCCCGTGCTCCCCGCGCTCCCCCTCCAGTACGCGGACTACGCGGCGTGGCAGCGCGCCTGGCTCCAGGGCGGTGTGCTGGAGGCGCAGCTCGGCTACTGGACGGCGCGGCTGGCGGGCGCGCCGCCCCTGCTGGAGATCCCCACCGACCGCCCGCGCACGCTGTCGCCGGACGACCGCGCGGGGATCGTGCGCGTGGACGTGCCGGAGGCGGCGTCGCGCGCGCTGCGGGCGCTGGCCCGGCGCGAGGGCGCCACGCTCTTCATGACGCTGATGGCCGCGTGGCAGCTGCTCCTGTCGCGCTACGCCGGCCAGGACGATGTGGTGGTCGGCACCCCGGTCGCCAACCGGGGGCGGATGGAGACGGAGGGGCTCATCGGCTTCTTCGTGAACACGCTGGCCCTGCGCACGGACCTGTCCGGCGACCCCACCGTCCGGGAGCTGCTGGCCCGGGTGCGCGAAGGGATGCTGCAGGCGCAGGCGCACCAGGACCTGCCCTTCGACCGATTGGTGGAGGAGCTCGGAGTCGAGCGTGCGCTGGGCCGCTCGCCCCTCTTCCAGGCCGTGTTCTCCTACCAGAACACGGAGACCGGCGAGCTGCGGATGGGCGACGTGCGGGTGGATGCGCTCGCGGCCACCTCCGGCGACGCCAAGTTCGACCTGACGCTCGCCCTGGGCGAGCGCGACGGGGCGATCACGGGCGCCATCTCCTACCGCGCCGCCTTGTTCGATGCCGGCACGGTCGAGCGGATGGCGGAGCACCTGGGCCGGCTGCTGGAAGGGATGGCGGCGGATGGGGATCTCCCCGTGTCGCGCATCGGGATGCTGGCGCCGGCGGAGCGGGGGCAGCTGCTGGCGTGGAGCGGGCGCGCGGCGGATGCATCGTATCCCACCCTGCACGCGGCCTTCGCGGCGCAGGCGGCGCGGACGCCGGATGCGCTGGCCGTCGTCTTCGGGCAGGACGCGCTGACGTACGCGGAGCTGGACGGCGCCGCCAACCGGCTCGCCCACCACCTGCGCGGGCTGGGCGTGGGGCCGGACGTGAAGGTGGCGCTCTGCGTGGAGCGCGCGCCGGAGATGGTGGTCGGCCTGCTGGGCGTGCTCAAGGCGGGGGGGGCGTACGTGCCGCTGGACGTGGCGTATCCCGCGGAGCGGCTGGCCTGGATGGCGGCGGACGCGGACGTGCGCGTGCTCCTCACGCAGGAGCGGCTGCTGGGGCTGATCCCGGCGCACGCGGGGACGACCGTCTGCCTGGACCGCGACTGGCCGGACATCGCCCGCTATCCGTCGAACGCGCCCGTTGCCGGCGCGACGGCGGAGAACCTGGCGTACGTCATCTACACCTCCGGCTCCACGGGCACGCCCAAGGGCGCCGAGATCCCCCACCGCGCCGTCCCCGGCTTTTTCCAGGGGACGGACTACGTGTCGTGGACGGCGGACCAGGTCTACCTGCAGCACGTATCCACCTCCTGGGACGTGCTGGCGCTGGAGCTGTGGCCCGCGCTGCTCACGGGCGCCCGCTGCGTGCTCTTCCCCGCCCGCGCCTCGGAGCCCGATCTCCTCGGCGAGCAGGTGCGCGCGCACGGCGTGACGACGCTCTGGCTCTCCTCCGCCTACTTCAACCTGGTGATCGACACCTGCCCGGAGATCCTGGCGGGCGTCCGGCAGGTGATCACGGGCGGCGAGGCCGTGTCGCCGGTGCACGTGCGGCGCGCGCGGGAGCTGTATCCCCAGCTGCGGCTGGTGAACGGCTACGGACCCAGCGAGTGCACCGTCTTCGCATCGACCTACGTCATTCCCGCGGATTTCGACGATGCCGTGGTGCCCATCGGCACGCCGGTGGGCGACCGCCGCGTGTACCTGGTGGACGGGCGGATGGAGCTGGTGCCCGCCGGGGTGCCGGGCGAGCTGTGCGTGGGCGGCCCCGCGGTCGGACGCGGGTATCTCGGACGCCCCGCGCTGACGGCGGACCGCTTCGTCCCCGACCCGTTCGCGGCGGAGCCGGGCGCGCGGATGTACCGCACGGGCGACCGCGTCCGCTGGCGGGCGGAGGGCGTGCTGGAGTTCGTGGGGCGGATGGACTTCCAGGCCAAGGTGCGCGGCTTCCGCGTGGAGCCGGGCGAGGTCGAGGCCGCGCTGCGGGCGGACGACCGCGTGCGCGAGGCCGTCGTCATCGTTCGCGAAGACGTGCCGGGCGACCGGCGGCTCGTGGCCTACGCCGTCCCCGCGGAGGGCGAGGTCCCGGCCGGCGCGGAGCTGCGCGCGGCGCTGCGGACGCGGCTGCCGGAGTACATGGTGCCCTCCGCCGTGGTGGTGCTGGATGCGCTTCCCCTCTCCGCGCAGGGCAAGGTGGACCGCCGCGCCCTCCCCGCGCCGGACGGTTCGGCGGACGGGGACGGCTACGTTTTGCCCCGCACGCCCACGGAAGAGATGCTGGCGGGGATGTTCGCGGACGTGCTGGGGGCGGAGCGCGTGGGCGCGGAGGACGACTTCTTCGCGCGGGGCGGGCACTCGCTGCTGGCCACCCGCCTGGTGTCCCGCGTGCGCGGAACGTTCGGGGTGGAG
>DATING010001214.1:0-2459 GCA_035474555.1 Longimicrobium sp.
TTTCGCGCTTTCGCACTTTCGCACTTTCGCACTTTCGTCCCCGTGGACCTGTTCGCCGGGTCCGGGGTGAAATAGCTTGGCGCGTCTGAATGACGCACCCACCGAATCATCCCCCTTGGAATCTGACCCCCCATGTCCATACGTCGACTTCGCCGTGCGACGGCGATCATCGCAATCGTGCCGCTGGTGCTGGCCGCGGGATGCATGTCCGCGAGCAAGCGCTACAACCAGGGGCTGACGCTCGAATCCCGCGGGCGCCCGGCCGAGGCGGCGCGCCGCTACATCGACGCCCTGCGCCGCGACCCCAGCCTGGTCGAGGCCCGTGCCCGCCTGCAAGAGACCGGCGCCCTGGCCGTGGACCAGCACCTGGCCGAGGCCCGCGCCGCGAGCGATGCCGGCGCCCACGACGACGCCGCCGAAGGGCTGCTGCAGCTGGACGTCCTGCGCCGCGACGCCGCGGCCGTGGGGACGGAGCTGGCCGTGCCCGCGGACTACGCGCAGTACCGGCGCGCCGTGCTGGACGAGGCCATCGACGACGCCCTGGAGCGCAGCGCCGCCCTGGCCGAAAGCGGGCGCTTCGGCGATGCGCTGGGGCCGCTGGAGCGCGTGCCCCGCTGGCAGCCGTCCGCCGGGCAGCGCCGCCAGGCCGACGAGGCGCGGCTGGAGACGTACTCCGCCTGGATGGGTGCCGAGGGCGCCGCCGGCCGCCACCGCGCCGCGTTCCAGGTGGGCGAGCGCGCCGTCTCGTCGCTGGGCCGCAACTTCCCCGGCATCGAGCGCATCGTGGAGGCGCAGCAGTTCGCCATCGACGAGGGAACGCTGCGGGTGGCCGTGCTCCCCATCCAGGTCTCGCGCGGGGTGGGCCGGCAGCTTCCCGCCTCGTTCCTGCGTGACGTGGAGAACGACCTGGAGGGCGGGCCGTGGCGCAATCCGCCCGCGTTCGTGGAGGTGCTGGACCCGGGCGAGGTGCGCCGCGAGGCCCGGCGCTACGATCTGGGTGACCTGCGCTACACGAGCGAGGCCGTGCGCCTGGGCCGGGCCATGGGCGCGGACCTGGTGCTGACGGTGGAGATCGACAGCGTGGGATTCACGGAGAGCGACACGCGCGACGAGCGCCGCGCCGTCCGCACGCGCGCCGGTGCCGACACGGCCTTCACCGTCCGCAGCGGGCGGCGGCAGGCTTGGGCGCAGGTTCGCTACGTGCTGGTGGACGTGGAGGACAGCCGCATCGTCACGCGCGAGGAGATGGAGCCGGGCGCGTCGCGCTCGTTCCGCGAGGGCGTGTACCCGGGCGACTGGCGCCAGCTGCTGCTGAGCGACGACGACCGCCGCCTGTTCAACGCCGACGAGCGCGACGACGTCCGCGGCGACCTGATGCGCGAGATGGGCCGCGACTTCATCGACGACCTGTCGCGCACGGTGTACGAGCGCGTGCTGCGGGAAGTTCGATGAACGGAAGTGCGGGAGTGCGGGAGGGCGGGAGTGCGGGAGTGCGGGAGTGCGGGAGTGCGGGAGTGCGGGAGTGCGGGAGTGCGAAAGTGCGAAAGTGCGAAAGTGCGAAAGTGAGCGGGGCGGATCGATGGCCGCGGGCGGGCATCCGGCCTGAGCGGCTAAAGCCGCCGCTGGGAAAGCGGTAAGCCCCGTCTCGGTTCGCTGCGCTCACCGAACGAGGCTTCAACTGCTTGAACTCCGCCGTGGTGCACTTAGCTGAATGCGGCAGGAGCTGTCGGCGAAGGCCGACATCGCGGGGTCATTGCCGCGAATTCATTCGCCGGGGACCGGAGCCGGCCCGAGTGCACCAAGGTGAATCCCGGCGCGGGCCCGGTGGCTGGATGCCTGGATCGAGGGCCCTCCGCCACGCGCACCAAAGCCCGTAGACGTCTACACCCTCTCCCACGCAGTTTGTGGGAGAGGGTGGACGAGCCTAGGCGAGGCCGGGTGAGGGCGTCCCTCAGCCGCGGACGACGTGCAGGCGCACCACGTAGGCATCCTCCGCGGCGACACCGGTGGAGGTAGGCCACGGCCGCACGTCCACCACGGTGATGACGTATCCCTCGTGGCTCACGGTGCGCGGCTGGTCGTGCGTGTTGAGCCGCACGGGGCGCGTGGCCTCGCCGCGCTCGTGCAGGATGAGCCCCACCATGGCGTTGCCGGCCGTGACGCACTGCGTGCCCTGCGGACAGCGCGAGTCCTCCATCACCCGCCCAAAGCTGATGGCGAGCCGCTCCTCGTCCAGCAGCCGCGTCTCGCCCAGCGGAATCTCCAGCTGCTGCTGCGCGTCCGTGCCGGGTACCGGCCCCGTGCGAAAGGTGTTGATGCACCCGGCCAGCAGCGGCAGCGCCATCAACACTCCCCGCCGCATCCACCGCCGCGCTCCCTCGGCTCCGTTCGTCATGGTCCGATCGGTCATTGTGCCGGATGCGGCGGACGGTCCGCCGCGTTTGCAATCACCCATCCGT
>DATING010001215.1:0-15139 GCA_035474555.1 Longimicrobium sp.
CACCAGGATCTCCACGTCGCGCAGGGGGGCCAGGATGCGCGCCACGTCGCCGCGGACGGCGTCCCCCTCCAGCCGGCCGGCCTCCACGTGCGCGGAAAGCGGCTGCGCGACCCGCTGCCGCACGTCGTGCCCCGCCGCGCGCAGCCCCCGCCCGTACGCGCCGCTGCGGATCGTCCGCCCCCCGCCGATCACGCCCACGCGCGCGGGCCGCATCCCCGCGAGGGCATGGACGGCGGGCGCGATCACCCCCGCGACGGCAACCCCCTCGCGCGGCGCGGTCAGGTCGGGGAGCACGGTGCTCGCCGCGTTGCAGGCAAGCACGGCGTGATCCACCCCGTGCGCATCCCGCAGGTGGCGGAGGATGCCATCCACCCGCGCGGCCAGGGCCCTCCGCGGCACCTTGCCGTACGGGGTGAAGCCCGCGTCGGAGAGGTAGACGGCGCCGGCGTCCGGGTGCCGCGCAGCGAAGAGCGCGAGGAATCCCAGTCCGCCGATCCCCCAGTCCAGGACGGCGAGCCTCACGGGTAGCTCTGCGGCGGGATGTCGCCCGGCTGCACGGGGCCGCTGTCAAAGGCGAGCACGCGCGCGTTCCATCCCACGTTCAGCGTCTCCACGCGGCGGCCGGGAAAGCGGCTTTCCAGGTACCACTTCATCTCGTGCTCCGCACGGATGGGGTTGTAGCGCAGCATGGTCTGCCAGCGCGGGTCCGTCACCATCCGCCGCAGCCGCTGGGCAAACGGGCGGCGGCGCACGCGGCCCGTGTACTCGCGCGCCTTGCCGGCCAGCAGCCGCGGCGTCTCGCGCCAGCGCACGGGGGCCGTCACCATGTCCACCACCAGCAGCCGCCCGCCGGGGCGCAGCACGCGGCGGATCTCGTTCAGGATGGGATCCCAGTCCAGGTAGCGGAACGAGAGCAGCGACGTCACCACGTCGAACGAGGCGTCGGGGAACGGCAGCACGGGGCCGTCGATGCGCACGAACTCCAGTTCCGGCCGGCCCGCCGCGCGCATCCGGGCGCGCTCGATCATCCCCGCGGACGCATCCACCCCCACACCGTGCTCCACGCGCGCGCCCAGCTGCATCAGCAGCGCGCCGTTGCCGCAGCCCACGTCCAGCACGCGCAGGGGCCCGGGGGGCAGATTGGCATCCAGCCAGCGCCACTCGTCCTCGCGGACGGTGATGTCCTCGAACACCTCATCGTACAGCGGGGCCACGGAGTCGTAGGTGGGATCGCCCGCCGGCGGCAGAGGATCGAAGCGCTTCATGGCTTCCGCCGCGCCCGTGGCGTACTTGCCCAGCGAGCCCAGCAGCCCGTGCGACTTGCGACCCGGGCAGCCCAGGATGTACAGCGGCGGATCGCGCCGCAGGGCCAGCCGCTCCCAGCGAAAGCGGTCCGGGCGCAGCGACACGGTCGTGTACCAGTGGTAGCCGTGCGCCGGCACGCCGAACGTCCGCGCGAAGAACGGGGCGAACCAGCGCGCTGTGCGGCAGGCGTGGAACCAGGCGGCCGCGCCGGGCGCGAAAGGGATGCGCAGGGTGCGCCACTCGTGCGGGCTGAACTGCTCGGGGATGGCGCGGGTGCGGAACATGGGCCCGTACATCCCGCTGTGCCCCACGAAGTGCAGCTCGCGGATGCGCTCGCCGGCTTCTTCCGCCGCGCGGAACTGCGCGACGACGTCCGCCTTGCTCTCCACCGCCTGTACCTGGACGACGGCGTCGGGGTACGCGCGGCGCTTTTCCGCGGCCAGGGTCTGCGCGGCGCGTGCGAACTTGTCGCCGCCCTCGCGATACAGCGTCGTGTAGAGGATGAGGATCATCGGATCGGAGATCGTGCGGCGGGAGACGGCGGGGAGGAGGATGCGGTGCGTCCGCAACGAGACAATCTAATGCGCGCGGCGCCGGCGTCCATCCGTGCGTGGAGGGTTGTACCAGGGATTCGAGTTGATCATGCACGCCGGCTATCAAAGATGGCCTCACCGGAGGACGCGGAGAACAGAATGAGAACAGCAACAGAATCACCTATGGATCATGGAAAGATTGAGGGAGGACGTTGACGTTTCCTCTTCTCATCTGCGTAACGCCAATCCATCGTCGTCTCCGCAGTTCTCCGCGCCCTCCGCGTCCTCCGCGTGAGACGGCGGTAAAGCTCCGCGTGCACGAGATTCCGAACGGGAGCACCCGGGATGGCGCCGATCCTGCTTTGCGCGGCGGCATGGATACCCTGCACCCTCCCCTGGACCGTACCCCTCCCGCCGTGGAGGGCGCCGCCGAGCGTATCCTGCACGCGTACGAGGGCTACCTGGCCGCGTTCCTGGCCATCACCCGCCGCGCCGAAGGGCGGTTCCTGCGGCGCGAGTGGCGCGACGGCCAGCAGGACGCGGCGGAGCGGCTGAACGTCTTTTCCGAGTGGGTGCAGCGGACCGTGGACGAGGTCGGCGATGCCCTGGAGGACGGAACCGGGGCCAAGGCCCGCTTCGCGGAGCTCTCGGACGGGCGGCCGGACTGCGACGTGGCGCGCACCTTCTTCAACTCCGTCGTGCGGCGGATCTTGGGGACGCGCGGCGTGGACCGCGGCACGGACTTCACCGCCGAGCCGGGCACGCCGCTCCGGGGCGACGGCGCGCCGCTCTTCCGGCACCGGGACGTGCAGGGGGTGACGCCCGCGCTCTTCGAGGCGCTGTTCCGCGACACGAGCTTCGCCGACCGGTTCGCGGACCTCCCCGGCGACGCGGCGGCGAGCGCGGAGGCCGCGCGGGAGACGCTGGGTCCGAAGGCGGACGAGGTGCGCGCCGCGGAGTGGCTGCCCTTCCTCTTCTACCGCAACAAGGGCGCGTACGTGGTGGCGCGGCTGCGCACGTCGTCGGGAGAGACCGTGCCGCTGCTCGTTCCCCTTTCGCACCCGGCGGAGGGCGTGCGGCCGGATGCCGTGCTCACGGACCGCGACGACGTGTCACGCGTGTTCAGCTTCGCGCGGTCGTACTTTCACGCGGACACGGCGCAGCCGCGCGAGACGGTGGCGTTCCTGCGCTCGCTGATGCCCATGAAGCCGGTGCACGAGCTGTACACCTCCATCGGCCACCATCGCCACGGCAAGACGGAGCTGTACCGCGAGCTCACGGCGCAGCTGGCGCATCCCGCGGCGCGGCTGGAGCCGGCGGAGGGCATCCCGGGGCTGGTGATGATCGTCTTTACCCTCCCCGCCTTCAACGTCGTGTTCAAGATCATCCGCGACCGCTTCGGCGCGCCCAAGGACACGTCGCGCGAGCAGGTGATGCAGAAGTACCGGCTGGTGTTCGCCCGCGACCGCGTAGGGCGGCTGGCGGACGCACAGGAGTTCGAGCACCTGCGCTTTCCCCGCGACCGCTTCGATCCCGGGCTGCTGCAGGAGCTGCTGCGGGCCGCGGCGGAGAGCGTGCGGATCGACGGGGACGAGGTCATCATCCGGCACCTGTACACGGAGCGCCGCATCCGCCCGCTGGACCTGTACCTGCGCGAGGTCCCGCCCGAGGCCGCCGAGGCCGCCGTGATCGAGTACGGCAATGCCATCAAGGACCTGGCGTGCGCCAACATCTTTCCCGGCGACCTGCTGTCCAAGAACTTTGGCGTGTCTCGGCACGGGCGCGTGATCTTTTACGATTACGACGAGCTGGCGCTGGTGACGGAGATGAACTTTCGCGCGCTCCCCTCGGCGAGCAGCCACGAGGATGAGATGAGCGCCGAGCCGTTCTTCTCGGTGGATGAGCAGGACGTGTTTCCCGAGCAGTGGCTCCCGTTCCTGGTGCCCCCCGGCCGCCTTCGCGCGGTCTTCCTGGATGCCCACGCCGACCTGCTGACGCCGGCGTTCTGGCGGGGGATGCAGCGCAGCCAGCAAAGCGGCGAGCTGCGCGACTTCTTCCCCTACCCCGCCCACCGCCGCCTGCGCCGCGAGGGGGATGGGGATGGTGATCGAGCGGAGTCCCCCGTTGAGGCGCCGAGCCCGAATGCCCGCGAGGACACGGACGACCTGGGGCAGGCGGAGTAGAGGCAGATTGGGACGGATCGGGATGGATCGGCGGAAGTCCGGCGGCCGACCAGGAGGGATCCGTCACGGGGCGGCCGATCAGGAGGAGTCCGTCACGGGCGGCAGATCAGGAGGGGTCCGTCACGGGCGGACAGAGCGAATGAATTCGCCGCAACAACCACACGAAGTCCGCCTGCGCGGACTGTCCGTCACGGGCGAGTGCCACGCCGGCACGGGCTCCGAGGGGGCACGAACGGCATTCTCCCTTCCCCCATGCAGTTTATGGGGGAAGGGCCGGGGATGGGGGGCGCTCCGCCCGGGCAGGTGCCCCGCCCATCCCGCCGTTGCTGGCTATTCCCTATTCCCTATTCCCTGCCGTTCCGCCCCGCCGTCCGGCTCCCGAACCGCTCCAGGATCCACCCCGACACCCGCTGCAGCACCACGGGCGACATCGTCTCCTCGATCTCGTTGTACTCCGAGGGAGCGCCGGTGCGGGCGGTCTGGAAGAGGTGGTTCAGGCCGGGAAGCTTCTCGGTCGTGATGTCGCGGTTGCCGCCGGCACGGAGCGACGCCCGGATGCCGGCCAGGTTCTCGTCCGCGGGCACCTGCAGGTCCAGCGCGCCGTTCAGCGCCAGCACGGGCACCCGCGTGGCCCGCAGCGCCGGCGCCGGGTCGTAGCGCAGGAACCAGCGGTACCAGGGCGAGACCATCGTGTTGACGGTCGCCGTCAGCGTGGCCTCGGAACCGGCGGGCATGGCGCGCTCCTCGGGGGTGAGCGTCGCCAGGAAGCGCTGGCCGATCTCGGTGAGCCGCGCGTGCAGGGCCGCGCTGTCCGCCGTCTGCGCGAGGGCGCCGAACATCTCCCGCTGAAAGGCGCTCGTCCGCTCGATCTCGCGCTCCGGGTCGCCGCCCGCGCGGCTGATGAGCGCGGCCTGCTGCACCAGCAGCTCCGCGGACGGGGTACCGGGGCCGGCCAGCAGCACCAGGAACGCCACGTCCCGGTCCCGCGCCGCCACCAGCGGGGCGATGAGTCCGCCCTCGCTGTGCCCCACGATCCCCACGCGATCGTCCGCCACCTCCGGCCGCGCGCGCAGCCAGCGCACCGCCGCCGCCGCGTCCTGCGCGAAATCCTCCGACGTGGAGCCGGCGAAGCTGCCGGTGGAGCGCGCGGTGCCGCGGTCGTCCATCCGCAGCACGGCGATCCCCTGCCGCGTCAGGTGGTCGGACAGCACCAGGAACGGCTTGTGGCCCAGCAGCGACTCGTCGCGATCCTGCGGGCCGGAGCCGGACACCAGCAGCACGGCGGGATGCGGCCCGTCGCCCGGGGGGAGCGTGAGCGTGCCGGCCAGGCGCACGCCGGGCACGGACTCCACCGTCACCTCTTCGCTGCGATACGGAAACGGCGCCTGCGGATTCTGCGGCCGGCGCACCACCATGGCCTGGTCGGCGCCGCGCACCATCACCAGCGGAAGCGAGGCGGGGCCCTGCGTCCACTCGCCGCGCAGCGTGTCGCGCCCCACGAGCACGGCGCGAAAGGCGGCATTGATGGGCGCGGCGGTAAAGATGGCGGAGTCGCCGCGCATCTCCACGGTCACGGGGAAGGTGGAGTTCCCCTGGTCCACGCTGCGGAAGCGGGCGTGCAGCGCGCCGCCGCTGTCCTGTACGGCCAGGGTGAGCCGCAGCCGCAGCCCCTGCACCTCCAGCGCGCCGCCCCAGCCGCCCACCAGCGGGCTGGCCTGCTGCGCGTGGGCGGGGTGCGCGGCCAGCAGCGCGGCGGCCGCCAGGGCGAATCGGACGAGCTTCATTGGAATTCCTCGCATCGGTCGGTTGGTACGGGCCGGCGCACGGGTTTCCGCCGCCCGGGTGTGGATACGGATCGGCCGCCGGAACGTGTCACTCTGCTGGATGAATGCGGCGCTGCTGGATGGATGCGGCGCTGCGGATGCGCATCCATCCGCCCTCATCCCCCGCCCAGGCCGTGGACGATCTTTGCCGTCGTGACGACCTGGCCCGTGTGGCGGGACGTGTGCTCACCCGCGTGGTACAGCAGCCCGCGCACGCTGGAGGGCAGCCGCGCCCGGCCCACGAAGCGCGCCTCGTCCAGCGCGTCGTCCGGGGTGCCGCGCAGCTGGTCCAGCGCGCGCTCGGTCGTCGCGCGGACGTGCGCCAGCAGGGCATCCGCCGCCTCGCCGGGCTCCTGCTCGCTCCGCAGCGAGGCGAGCTGCGCGTCCGTGAGCGCTTCACCGCGGGCGTAGGTGGTCAGCCGGTCCAGGCTGCCGGCCAGGTGCCGCAGGTGAAAGCCCGCCGACGCCGCGCCGCCCGGCCGCGCCCACAACGCGTCCACGGACAGGCCGGCGGCGGCCTCGTCCAGGTCTTCCAGCGCCTGGAGCAACGCGTGCGCCACCGGCTGCAGCGCCGGCGAGATTCCATCCACCGTGATCCCCCGCATCCAGAACTCCGGCTGCCCCATCGTTCCTCCCTCGTCCGTGAACGTCCCCATCCCGTGCCGCGCACGTCCTCCACGCGGCGCCTCGCTCATTCTACGCATCCAGCGGCGCGGCGGCGACGGGACGTACCACCTTTGTGGCGCGGATGCTGCAACGCCGGCGCGGCTCCAGAGGGCGGGAACTCGTGCACGGGGAGGAGCTTATGAGCCTGGGAGGCAAGCTGATGTGGGCGGTGGCGGGGAGCGCCGCGAGCAAGATGGCCCGCAACTACACGCGCCGCACGCTGCACACGGACTACGGCGCCCCGCGACTGCCGCGCAAGGCACGCCGGCAGAGCGGCCTGGGGATGATGCTGGGATGGGCCGTGCTGACCGGCGTCATCATGGCGCTGGCGGACGTGTTCAAGGAGCAGGGCAAGGACACCGTCGACGCCCGCTGACCGCATCCGCCGATCCCGCAGCCGGGATCCTTCCGCGGCATTCAGCCAATCCAGATCCGCGCCGAATCATTCGGCGCGGATCTTCTTTCGTTGCCCCCCGACCACGATCACGGGACGCGGCACCCGTTCATTGACATTCACCGCGCAGAATTTATCTTCCCAAAAGACGCGTATGATTGCGAACCTTCCTCTCGGAGGAGAGCCATGAAGCTGTCCAGGAGCATGCTTGCATTGCTCATCACCATGGGCGTCGCGGCGGTCTCGGGATTCTCCTCCGGTGGATTGAGCCCGGAGCCCTTGAAGGCGCAGAGCGCATGCGGAAGGTTCAATGGCAGCTCATGCCAGGACGACTGCCTCCGCGAATGCACGAACGGCTCATGCTGCAGTTGGGCCCACTACTACTACAGTACGCCACTGAACCCCTTCTGATTGCCCGCGAATGCCGGCGGACAGCCGCCCGCTCGCATCCGGTTCGCTACGAACTCCAGGACTCGCATGTCCAAGCGCGGGGTCGACGCTCCTGCCGTCATCGCGACGGGGTTGCTCCTCGCCGTCATCGTGTGGCGAGCGGTGCTGGGGGCCACGGCCCCTGCGCCGCTTCGCGCCCGGGACCTCCTGGGCGTGGGCGGCATGAGCGCCGCCGGTCCGCGACGGGTACTGGTGGTCTCCCCCACGCAGCCTGCCAGCGACTCCAGCATGCCCGCCACGGATCGGCTTCTGGCCCTGCTTCGCTCCTATGGCTACGAAACTCTCCCGGTCCTGCTCACCCTGGACACGGACGGCCACGTGGTCTTCGTGGAGCCGGCTCCTCGCGCTGAACGCGGGAGTGCCCGGTCCTCTCATCGCGACGAAGATGAGTAAACGTATCCGGAAACGGCCCTGGGGCACGGAAGGCCTCCGGCGCAGCGCGCTGCTGCTCGGCCTCGCGCTGCTGTGCGCCTGCGGGCGCGGAGCCGAACGCACGCCCCTGGCACAGCCGGATACGGCGCGTTGGAGCCTGGGTGCGCAGCCGCTCGCGCGGATCGGTGCCGGGGGCGGCGCCGGCCAGGACCTGCACCGGGTTTACGGGGGACTGGTGAATCGTGACGGCCGGATCGTCGTCGGGAACTCAGGTACGGGAGAGATACGGTTCTATGATCGCACCGGCATCTACCTGTTCGCGTCCGGAAGGGAAGGCTCCGGGCCGGGCGAGTTCCGCGCGATCAACTGGCTGAGCGCCGGCAGGGGCGACTCCATTCTCGTATATGACTTGCGGATGCGCCGTTTCAGCGTGTTGAACGCGGGCGGGAACTTTGCCCGTGCCTTCGAAAGCCGGGCGCCCCGGGGTTCTACGCGGCCCGTCGGCGTGCTTCCGGACGGGTCTGTGCTCGTGGCCGCGGAACAGCAGTTCGACCCGCGTACCGTCACGGCGGGGCTGGTCCGCGACAGCATGGATCTCATCCGTATCTCTCCCACGGGCCAGGCCATGGGGACGGTGGGCCGCTTTCCCGGCGCGGAATGGCTGGTGTATGACCACTCGGCCAGCTATCGGTCCACACAGCTGCCGTTCGGCCGCGCCGGTCACGCGGTCGTATCGGGCGAAAACATCGTGTACGCGTCGTCCGACCGGGGCGAGCTGCTCGTCCACGACCTGACCGGCCGGCGCGTGGGGAGCATTCTCGTGCCGGGTGAGCCTCGCCGGCTGACGGACGCAGAAGTCGAGGGCTTCGTGGAGGAGGCGGTGGAGGACGCACCCGAGCGCTCGGCGCTGCTCCGCCAGCTGCAGCGCCAGCGCGCCGGGCGGTGGGCTCCCCGCATCGCCGACCTGCGCGTGGACCGTTCCGGGAACCTCTGGGTGCAGCGCTTTCCCGAGCCGGACGGGCAGCACGCCAAGTGGACCGTCTTCACCCGTTCTGGCGAGCTGGTGGGGAGTATGTGGATGCCAGCCGGATCCATGCCCCTGGACCTGCGTCCGGACGCGCTGCTGGTGCGCGAACATGGCGAAGACGGTACCGAGCAGGTCTCCCTGCGCGAGCTGGTACGATGATCCGGCGCGGGATCCTGGCGCTCGCCCTGGTTCTCGTCTGTGGCGCCGCAGCGCAACTGATCGGGGAAACGCGTTACGTCCTTGGCGCGTCAACGTCCATCCAGACCCTGCTCGCGGCGGGATCGGGCCCCCCGTCGGGCGTGGTGTTCGTGTTCCAGCCCGAGGACTGCCTGGATCGTGGTGAGATGGTCGAGCGCTGGAACCGGATGTACACGGCGCGCCGCTTTCCTGTATCTGGCCGCGTTGTCGGATCTGGTGCGCTTTCCGACCGGCAGGCGCGGTTTTTCCGCGACTTGAACGTACGGATGCCCGTGCACGGAATCGCCGCGCGTGACGCGGGCAGCGCCGCCGAAAAGCTGGGATACACGAAAACTCCGTTCGCGGTGATCCTTGACGACGCGGGACGGGTGGCGGGATCGTTCCCCGCGAGTCAGAACATACCCGCGGAGGTTGTGGAAGGCATTCTTCGTTCTCGGTAGATCTGCATCTCGGCGCGCCCGGCGGACCCGGCTGGGTTCACCGCTCCAGGGCCACCGAACCCCGCCCACCCGCCGCGAACCCTCCGTGCAGTCCACGCAGGTGGACTTCGTGCAGCTGTAGCCGCGAAGCCGCGAATTGAATTCGCGGCACCGAAAACGTGGTGTCGGCCTTCGCCGACGGCTCCTGCCGCACGCCGTCCCGGTACACCGCAGCACACAGCGAGCAGGAGAAGCCCGCGAGCCGCGCGGGCTTTTCCCGTTCCGCGAGCTCCGCGGAGTGCACCGCGCCGCCAGTCCGCGCAGGCGGACTTCGTGTCGTCGTTGCGGCGAATTCATTCGCTCTGTCGCGAGGGCTGCACATCCGCGACGAATCCGTCTTCCACCGTCTCGATCCCCACCGTCCCGCTGGATCATCCGCCCGCCGCCGCTTACCTTTCACGGAGATCCCTTCCCTGCCCCGCCGTCCCCGCATCCATCGCACGCGCATGATCTCCCGCCGCCGCTTTCTCGCCACCGCCGGCGCCGCGCCCGCCGCCGCGCTGTTCGCGCCCGCCGGGGAGGATGGGCTGCGCGAGGTGATCGATGCGCTCGCGCGGCATCCAGGGACGCCGGAGGAGGTGGCGGAGGACGAGGACTTCTGGTTCATGGTGCAGCAGGCGTTCACGGTGGATCGCTCCATCATCAACCTGAACAACGGCGGGGTGAGCCCCAGCCCGCGCATCGTGCAGGACGCGATGAAGCGGCACCTGGACTTCAGCAACCAGGCGCCCGTCTACACCATGTGGCGCGTGCTGGAGCCGCAGCGCGAGCCGGTGCGCGCGGGGCTGGCGCGGATGTTCGGCGTGGACGCGGAGGAGGTGGCGGTCACGCGCGGCGCGTCGGAGGGGCTGCAGATCTGCCAGAACGGCTTCGACCTGGCGCGCGGCGACGAGGTGGTCACCAGCGACCAGGACTATCCGCGGATGATCACCACCTGGCAGCAGCGCGAGCGCCGCGACGGCATCGTCCTGCGCCAGGTGTCGCTCCCCGTCCCCGCGGAGGGCCCGGACGAGGTGGTGCGCCGCTTCGAGGCCGCCATCACCCCGCGGACGCGGCTGCTGCACGTGTCGCACATGATCAACCTCACGGGGCAGATCCTTCCCGTGCGGGCCATCGTGGAGATGGCGCGGCGGCGCGGCATCCCCGTCATCGTGGACGGCGCCCACGCGTTCGCGCACTTCCCCTTCACGCGCGACGAGCTGGGCTGCGACTACTACGCGAGCAGCCTGCACAAGTGGCTGTACGCGCCGCACGGCACGGGGCTGCTGTACGTGCGCCGCGACCGCATCCCCGGCCTGTGGCCCCTGCAGGCCGCCGAGGCGAAGCTGGACGCCAACATCCGCAAGTTCGAGGAGATCGGCACGCACCCGGCCGCCAACTTCCTGGCTGTCGCCGAGGCGCTCGCGTTCTCGGAGGGGATCGGGCTGGCGCGCAAGGCGGCGCGGATGGTGTACCTGCGCGACCGCTGGGCCCGCGCGCTCATGCGCCACGACCGCGTGCGGATGCACACCAGCCTGCGCCCGGGCTTCGCCGTGGGCCTGGCGAATTTCAGCATCGACGGCATCGATCCGGGCGCGCTCGTGGGGCACCTGTTCAACGCGCACCGCATCCTTGCGACGCCCATCAAGCACGCGGCGGTGGAAGGCGTGCGCGTCACCCCCAACGTCTACACGACGCCCGCGGAGATCGACGTCTTCATCGCCGCCGTGGAGAAGGTGATCCGCGACGGGCTGCCGGCGGCGTGACCGCAGACATACGTTGCCATCCGCGTTGCCACCTCACCTCCACCGGAAAGGCTTCCATGCCGTTCGGACTCGGGTTTGGAGAGCTCGTGATGATGCTCGTCGTCCTGATCGTGCCGCTCATCCCGGCGTGGCGAATCGTCTCCAAGGCAGGCTATTCCGGCGCCTGGTCGCTCCTGCTGTTCGTGCCCGTCGCCAACGTGATCGCCGTCTTCGTGTTCGCGTTCGCTGAATGGCCGCTGGAGCGGCGGGCAACCGGACGAGGCTCCTGACTTCCGGCCGCACACGACGCGGACGGAGCATGGACCTGCCGGCATCCAGCCGGGCGAATGGATTCGCTGCAACAAACACACGAAGTCCACCTGCGTGGACTCTGTGCCATGCATCTCTCGTCGACCACGGCGGACGGCGTGCCCTGCATCGGCCGGAACCGCTCCGCGTAGCATCCCAACGTCAGAATCCCCCGCTCCGAAACGTATTTGTCGACAACTACACCGCGCACTCCGTCCGATGTGCGGCTAGACGTTTCGACCCTCGCCCGCGTTGATCCGTGTCGTCCACCAATCGAGTCGTTCTCATCACCGGCGCGTCGTCGGGGATCGGGCAGGCATGCGCGCGGCACCTGGCCTCGCGCGGGTGGCGCGTGTTCGGGACGAGCCGGCGCGCGGGAGAGGGAGCGCGGGCGGAGGACGGCATCGAGATGGTGGCGATGGACGTGGACAGCGACGCATCCGTGGAGCGCGCCGTGGCGGCGGTGCTGGAGCGGGCGGGACGCATCGACGCGGTGGTGAACAACGCCGGGTGGGCGCTGGCGGGCGCGGTGGAGGACACGCCGGCGGACGAGGCCCGCGCGCAGCTGGAGACCAACTTCCTGGGCGTGTGGCGCGTCTGCCAGGCGGTGCTGCCGGCCATGCGCGCGGCGGGGCGCGGCCACATCGTGAACATCGGCTCCATCGGCGGGCGCGTGGGGCTGCCGTTCCAGGCGGCGTACAGCGCGGGCAAGTTCGCCGTGGCGGGGTTCACGGAGGCGCTCAGCGGCGAGGTGCGGCCGTTCGGCATCCACGCGGTGCTCATCGAGCCGGGCAACTACCGCACGGGCATCACCGCCGGCCGCCGCCGGTCGTCCGGCGCGGGGAGCGCGTCCCCGTACGCGCGCCGGTTCGACCGGGCGATGACGGTCATCGAGCAGGACGAGGCGCGCGGCGCGGACCCGGAGGGCGTGGCGCGGGTCGTGGCGCGCGTGCTGGACACGCCGTCGCCGCGGATGCGCTACCTGGCCGGCCCGGCGTTCGAGCGCGCCGCCGCCGCGGGCAAGTCGTTCGTCCCGGGACGGCTCTTTGAACGCATCGTGATGCGGCTGTACGGGATCGAGTAGGGGGCGGATCGAGTCCCGCGCGCGCCGCCGGAGTGCTCCTCCTGCATCCTCCGGCCGCTGAACCGGTAGCAGCCAAAGGGGTTACCCACACGGATGTCCCCATGCGCGCGCAACCACAAAACGATGGCGTTCCGGGGCGATGATGAATCTGGCGGAGCCCGTGGAGACATGAATACAATAGATGTCTCCGCGGTGCCTTCGTTCTCCCCCGGACGTCCCCAACGATGCGTCTTGCCGTTCTACTGCTCTGCCTGCTCGCCCTCACGCCCGCCGCGCGGCTGCACGCGCAGCAGCAGGTTCACCTGGAGGGGATCGTCGTGGACGACGCGAACCGCGCGCCCATCGCCGATGCGCGCGTGGAGGTGTTCGATGGATGGGGGCGGCTGAACCGCTCCCGCCGGACGGACACGCTGGGCCACTTCCGGCTCCCCCTCCGCCGCCTGGGCGCGTACCGCATCCGCGTGCGCGTCCGCGGCTACCCCGAGGTGTCGCAGGTGGTGCTGACGGAGGCGTATCCCTATACCAGCATCGAAGTTCGCGTGCGCAAGGGCGCGCAGCTGCTGGCGCCCATCACCATCCTGGGGCGTGCGCAGTCGCTCCCCCGGCCGGACATGGCCGGGTTCCACCACCGCCTGCGCGACGGCAAGGGCAGCTTCGTGACCCGCGACGACGTGGAGTCCACGCGGCCGGGCCACATCAGCGACATGATCGCGTGGTCGCCGGGCGTGGCCATCCGCCGCGCCGGCGCCAGCGGCGACGACCGCCTGCTCATCGCGCGCCGCGTGATCGACGGCCGCCTGACGGAGTGCCCGCTGCGGGTGCTGGTGGACGGCGAGCTGGTGAACTCGCGCACGCCGGCGGGCGAGGTGGCGCCCGTGGCCATCGACGCCATGGTGGACCAGAGCATGGTGGACGGCATCGAGACCTACGTGGACGCCGCCGCCGTCCCGGCCGAGCTGCGCAACGCGCCCGCGGGCTGCGGCGCCATCGCGGTGTGGACCAAGACGGGCGCCGGCGCCGGCCGCCCCCCCGCCGTGAACGCCGACAACTGAGCCGAATCCCGGCTCATCGCCCCAAACGCATCTGCCGCCGTGGACGATCCACGGCGGCAGATTTCGTTTGATGGATTCGGCCGGAGGATGCGGCGAGGCGGATCATCCGGGCCCCGGGACCCCGGCGAATGGATTCGCGGCAATGACTTCGCGATGTCGGGCGGTCCATCGTTCACCGCCCGTCCGGCAGGTACTCCCGCCACTCGTCCGCCGACTCGGCCACGCGCTTGATGACGGCGTTGCGCCGCTCCAGGAAGCGCGTCATGTAGCGCCGCAGTATCCACGCTTCCACCATCCGCCCCAGCACCCCCAGCGGCGCGGCGAAGCGGAACTCGTCGCGCAGCACGGTGCCGCCGCCGGGCGTGGGGTCGAACCAGTGGTCGTGCTCCATCCACGCGAACGCGCCGCGCACCATCACGTCTTGGAAGTATCGCGGACGCTCGTACTTGCTGATGCGGCTGGTCAGCTTTTGCCGGACGCCCAGGTGCCACGCCCGCCACGTGACCGTCTCGTCCAGCCCGATGAGCCCGCTCATCCGCCCCGCGACGGGCACCTCGCGCGTCCAGGCCAGCGAACGGCTGTGCAGGTCGATGCTGCGCGCCAGGTCGAACACGCGCTCCGGCGGCGCGTGGATGGGCGTGGACAGGTGGATGGTGATCAATTCGCCTTCTGCACTTGCTTCGGCTGCACTTCGACGACTGGCAATGTGTCGCGAGTCTCCAGCGATCCCCGCGCCGGTGCAGCGCTCATGACAGGTATATTCGGGCGCTTCTCCTCTTCACCGCTGCACGCAGACCTCACCGCAGGAACGTGAACCTGCTCCTCCAAGCGTAAAGCCTTCACATCTGAGAGAGGAATCGCAACTGCCACGTAGTGCTTTCCCAAGGGAGACGCTCGGCACTGAAGGAGAGCGAGAAACTCCTTGCCACTGTTAACTACGACTACTCGACTCGAATCGTCCCCCATAACACGTTCTCCAAGAGTCGCAGAATCGACGTATAGCGTAGCCGACCAGCCTCCTCCACCTCCATAGGCCGGTGAAATCGTAGGATATACTGAATTCCCAAAGGTTGTTGCCAAGTACATGCTAACTGCAACGAAGTATGGAACAGCATAAAGATCAAGATCAAGATCAAGCGAAACGACATTCTCATCCGCTTTTTCAGATTCTTTGCGCTTGCCCCAGTAAAAACCAGCACCCAAGAATGTCACACCACACGCAACGAAAAAATATAATAGGAGGGATCGGTTGATCTTACCCACCGAGTCCAATGAAATTATCCACATTAGGCCCTGCAGCATTGTCAATGCTATCAACGCGGAAAAAACGCCTAAGAAGACGTTGAACGCGCGTATCAGAGCCCGCTGACGAAAGTTAAGATCTTTCACGCCGTACGGACGAAAGACGCGGGTGCCGAGGACGTATCCAGCAAGGAGCGGAACAGGAGTGATTAGAAGAAAGAGGATACCAGCGGCTAAATATCTACCTTGCCATAGCTCAAAGGTGACAACCTCGTATCGTGAAAGATGAGCGTTGGTC